>NZ_JACHZG010000003.1 GCF_014193425.1 Microlunatus antarcticus
CCCGTGGCCGAGCAGTCCGACCTCATCCTCGACGTCGACCTCGCGGTGCTGCGGCGCGCCTTCGCCGACCTCGCCGAGTGGCAGCAGACGCGGCCCGGCTTCTGGGTCACCGCCAACCTGTCGACGCGCCACCTGGGTCATGCGGGCTGGCTCGACCAGCTGCAGGACGCGGCGGCCACGGCTGGCGTGGACCCGACCACGGTCATCCTCGAGCTCACCGAGACCGCCGCACCCGACGACGCCGGCTCCGGGCGCCTCGTCGTGGACGCGATGCGGGACCTGGGGTTCCACGTCTGGTTCGACGACTTTGGCTCCGGCTGGTCGGCGCTGTCCGACCTCGGCCGCTTCACCGTCGACGGCATCAAGATCGACCGCTCGTACGCCGACCAGCTCGGCACCAAGACCGGCGAGGTCGTGATCGCCGCGCTCGTCTCCGCCGCCGCCGAGCTCGGCCTCAGCGTGACGATCGAGGGCATCGAGACGCCCTCGCAGTACGAGCGCGCCCGCAACCTCGGCTGCCACTTCGGCCAGGGCTACCTCTGGTCCCGCCCCGTCCCCCCAGCCGCGGTCGCCCGCTTCCTCTGAGTCCCGTCCCGGCCTCGCTGCCGGCCCGGGCCCTGCCCCTCACCTTCCCCGGGAAGTGGTCGTTCCGGGCCGCATTTCGGCGCTGGAAAGCCCACGGACTGACCACTTTCCGGCAAATGAGTGGGCGTCTGGCCGAGGGGGTGCGCTGAATTCAGACAGCCTGGGCCGTCAGGGCCAGCACCGTACGGCGGGGCATCGGGCCCTGCGCGTACTCGCAGCCGGCGGCGGCCAGGGCGGCCACCTGGTCGGCGTCGACGACCCCCGTCGCGACGACCTCCCAGCCGAAGGTGTGGGCCGTCTCGACGGTCAGGCGGAGCAGCGAGGTGCGCAGCGGGCCGCCGGACAGGGCCTCGGGGTCGATCCGGACGAGGTCGACGGGCAGGCGTGACCAGCGGTCGGTCGGGCCCTCGTGCGTGCCGAAGCCCTCGACGCAGACCCTTACGCCGCTCGCCCGCAGCTCGGTGAGGTGGTCGATCACGGCGACGTCGTCGGCGAGGTCGGCCGCGGGCACGACCAGCACCAGCCGGGACGCCTTGAGCCGGCTCGCTGCGAGGGCGCCCGCGACGTCGTCGAGGACCCGGCCCCGGCGGAGGTGGCGCCCGGACAGCGGGACCGCGAGCAGCGCGGGGCTCGAGGCGGGCGGGATGCTCGCGGCCTGGCGTACGGCCTCGCGCAGCGCCCAGGTGTCGAGGTCGCAGACGAGCTCGGTCCGTTCCGCGACCGGGAGGATCGCTGCCCGGCCCAGCTCGTCCTCGCCCGGCCGGGGCCAGCTCACCTTCGCCTCGTAGCCGGCCAGCTGCCGCGTCCGTAGGTCGACGACGGGCTCGTGGCGCAGCTCGAGGTCGCCGGCCTCGATGGCCAGGACCAGCCCGGCCTGGAGCCGGTGGCGCCGGTCCAGGTCCTCGCGCAGCGACGCGTCGAACACCTCGGTCCGGCCCCGACCGCCCACCTTGGCCCGGTAGACGGCGACGTCCGCCTCCATCAGCACCCGCTCGGGGTCGACGGAGCCGTCCTGGGCGATGGCGACGCCGACGCTCGCGCCGATGCTCACCTCGCGCCCGCTGCGCAGCAGCACGGGCTCGGCGAGCGCGGCCACGAGACGTTCCGCGACGGCGACGGCCGACGACTCCTCGTCGACCGGCTCGAGCAGGACGACGAACTCGTCCCCGCCGAACCGCGCGACGACGTCGCCGTCCCGCACGCACGTCTGCATGCGCCGGCTCGCGGCGACGAGCACCTCGTCGCCGGCGGCGTGGCCGAGGGTGTCGTTCACCTGCTTGAAGCCGTCGAGGTCGACGAACAGCAGGCCGACGACCGCGCCGCTGCGCTGGGCCCGGCTGAGCGCGCCCCGCATCAGGAACATGACCTGCGCCCGGTTCGGCAGGTCGGTCAGGCTGTCGTGCGCGGCCTGGTGGGCGAGCGCGAGCCGGGCGACCTCACGCTCGGCGTTCGCGGTCTGGATCAGGTCCAGTGACAGCTTCATCCGCGCGATGACCAGGCTGAAGACGGCCACCGAACCGACGACGACCGCCCACACGTCGAGCGGCAGCCCGAACGCCGCCTCGGCCCCGAGGACCAGCGGCGGGGTGAGCGCGGCGACCGCGAGGGCCACGAGCCGGGTCCGGGTGAAGCGGGCGGGCTCGGGCCGGGCCGGGGCGGTCAACGACACCATCGACGGGTCGAGGGCGGCCGTCCCGATCGCGGCGTACGCGAGCAGCCAGACCACGTCGAGCGCGTTCGTCCCGCCCCAGGCCTGCAGGCGCAGGACCGTCTGGAGGCTGTCGGCCACCGCCATCAGCCCCATCGCCGCGACCAGCAGCCGGAACGACCGGCTCCGGCCGCCCGGGGTGGTGAGCAGCCGGACGAGCAGGCCGACGAGCAGGATGTCGACGAGCGGGTACGCCGCCGCGTAGCTCGCCACGAGCGGCGCGTCGCGGTAGCCGTCCATCATCGGCCGGGAGAGCAGCACCCAGCCCAGCAGGCCGAGCGCGATGGTGCCGATGGCGCTGTCGAGGAAGGCGGCCGAATCCCGTCGCGGGCCGCGGGCCCGGATCAGCAGCACCAGCCCGGCCGCGACGACGGCGTACCCGAGCAGGTACGCGGGGTCCGCGAGCGGCGGCGTCGTGTCGAGGCCGGCGATGTCGGAGTGCCAGACCCCCACGGCGTCGCCGCTCACCCAGAGCAGCGTGCCGAGGCCGAGCAGGCGCCAAGGCCGCCGGCGGGCCGGCGCGTTCACCCGCAGGCCGACCTCGATCGCGACGACGGCGGCGAGACCCACGGCCACGTAGACCACGTCGCGAGGCAGACCGGCCGGGAGCACGTGATAGCCGGCGATCGCCAGCAGCGACGCGATCGGGAACCAGAGCCACGTGGGCCGCTTCTGACGCGCACCAGGGCGCACGAGACCTCCTGATCGTGATCCCCGAGCAGCCCTGAGGGTAGCGACCTTCTCAGGTCCGTGAGGCCGTCGTCGTAGGTTGGCCGCCCGACGCGACGAGGAGGAAGCATGACGGTGCTGGCGGTGACCGGGTCCACCGGACGAGTGGGCGGGCAGGTCGCCCGACGGCTCGGACCGGCGGTCGGGCGGCTGGTCGTGCGTGACGCCGCCCGGGCCCCACGGATCGACGGCGACCCCGAGGTCGTCGAGGCCTCGTACGGGGACCGTGCGGCGGCGCTGCGCGCGCTCGAGGGCGTCGACGTCCTGTTCATGGTCTCGGCGGCCGAGTCCCCGGTGCGCCGCGACGAGCACCGGACGTTCATCGAGGCCGCGGCCGAGGCCGGCGTCGGTCAGATCGTCTACACCAGCTTCGCCGGCGCGGCGCCCGACGCGATCTTCACCCTCGGTCGGGACCACCACGACGCCGAGCAGGCCATCCGGGCCAGCGGGATGTCCTGGACGTTGCTCCGCGACAACTTCTACTCCGACTTCTTCCCCCTCTTCGCCGACGAGGAGGGCGTCGTCCGGGGACCGGCGGGCGACGGGGTCGTCGCTGCGGTCGCCCGCGCGGACGTGGCCGACGCGGCCGTCGCGGTCCTGCAGGACCCCGCCCGGCACGTCGGCGAGGTCTGCACGCTGACCGGGCCGGAGGCGTTCTCCGTGCGGCAGGCCTGCGACCGGATGACGACGGCGCTTGGCCGTCCCTTCTCCTACGTCGAGGAGACGGTCGAGGAGGCGTACGCCTCGCGCCGGCGCTGGTCCACCGAGCCCTGGCAGCTCGACGCCTGGGTCAGCACCTACCTCGCCATCGGCTCCGGCCAGCTCGCCGCGGTGAGCCCCGACGTCGAACGCCTGACCGGCCACGCCCCGCGGACCCTGGAGCAGGCGTTTTCCTGAGCCTGTCGAAGGGCGCTGTCCCGAGCTCGTCGATGGAGCCTGTCCTGATCTTGTCGAGCCGTGCTGATCTTGCGTCTTGATCTTGTCGCGTGCGTCGATTACGAGTCATGATCATGGCGAGGCACGACACGTACTGTTCACCGGCTGGTCGGCGACGTGTGCGGGGGGCGCCACCGCCCCGACGCGTCGGGGTGGCGCCATGGACGCATGCTCAGTCCCGCCCCCGAGGCCGCGACGAACCAACACGACCGACTGGTGGTCGCCCACCGCGGCGCCTGCGGCTACCTGCCCGAGCACACGCTCGCGGCCTACGAGCTCGCGATCGCCCAGGGTGCCGACTACCTGGAGCCCGACCTCGTGATGACGGCCGACGGGCAGCTCGTCGTGCGGCACGAGAACGAGATCGGCACGACCACCGACGTCGCCGGGCGCCGCGAGTTCGCGGACCGGCGGACGACCCGCGTCGTCGACGGCGAGGTGTGCAGCGGCTGGTTCACCGAGGACTTCACCCTCGCCGAGCTGACCAGCCTCGGCGCCGTCGAGCGGCTCCCGCACCTGCGCCCGCACAGCTCGGCCTTCGACGGCGTGTTCTCGGTGGTGTCGTTCGAGGAGGTGCTCGACCTCGCCGCCCGCTCGCGCCGGCCCGACGGGGGACCGGTCGGGGTCCTGGCCGAGCTGAAGCACGCCACGTACTTCGCCGGGATCGGCCTCGACCTCCTGCCGCCGCTGCTCGACGCGCTCGAGGACGCCGACCTCGAGGACGAGGGCGACCCGGTCATCGTGCAGAGCTTCGAGACGACGATCCTGCGCCGGATCGCCCAGGTGTCGGGCGTCCGGCTCGGCCAGCTGCTCGAGGCAGGCGGTGCCCCGTACGACCTCGTCGTCGCCGGCGACCACCGTTCGTTCGCCGACCTCTGGTCGCCCGCGGGGCTCGCCGAGATCAGCCGCTACGCCGACGTCGTGGGGCTCGACAAGGACCTGGTCATCCCGCGTGACGCGATGGGCCGGTTGCTGCGCCCGACCGGGGTGACCACCGCCGCGCACGATGTGGGGCTCGAGGCGTTCGGGTGGACGTTCCGCAGCGAGAACCGCTTCCTGCCGCGCGAGTTCCGCCGCGGCGACGACCCGGCCGCCGCGGGCGACCTCGCGGGCGAGATCGCGACGTTCCTCGCCGCCGGGCTCGACTCGGTGATCACCGACCACCCCGACCTCGCCCGGTTCGTCCCGGTCGCGGAGCCCGCGTTCCTGGGCGCGGTTGCCGCCTAGCGGGCAGGCACGGGGTCGGCGCAGTGGTGCCGCCCGATGGGGACGACGGTCGGCGTCCGGGAGACCGGGTCGGCCACGACGAGCGACTCCAGGCCGAACACCTGCTGCACGAGCTCGGTGGTGACGACCGCGGACGGCGCACCCTGCGCGGCCACCGCGCCGCCGGCCATGGCGATCATGTGGTCGGCGTAGCGGCAGGCCAGGTTGAGGTCGTGCATGACCACGACGATCGTCGTCCCGCGCTGCCGGTTGAGGTCGGTGAGCAGGTCCAGCACGTCGATCTGGTGCGCGAGGTCGAGGTAGGTCGTCGGCTCGTCGAGCAGCAGCAGGTCGGTCTCCTGGGCGAGGGCCATGGCGATCCACACGCGCTGGCGCTGGCCACCGCTCATGTCCTCGATCCGCCGGTCCGCCAGCTCGGTCGTGCCCGTCCCCGCGAGGGCGTGCGCGACGGCCTCGTCGTCGGCCGTGCCCCAGTGCCGGAACCAGCCCTGGTGCGGGTAGCGCCCGCGCCCGACCAGGTCGGTCACGGTGATGCCCTCGGGGGCCACGGGCGCCTGCGGCAGCAGGCCGAGCACCCGCGCGACCTCCTTGCTCGGGGTGTGGTGGACGCTCTTGCCGTCCAGCAGCACCGCGCCGCGGACGGGCGTGACGAGGCGCGCCATGCCGCGCAGCAGGGTCGACTTGCCGCACCCGTTGGCCCCGACGATCACGGTGATCCGGCCGTCCGGGATCGCGACGCTGAGGTCGTCGACCACGGGTGCGTCCCCGTACGACAGGACCAGGCCCTGCGTCTCGAGCCGGTGCGTCGCCGCCCCGCCCTGTGGCTCGTTCATCCACCCACCCCCGCACGATTGGACCGGACCAGCAGGAACAGCAGGTACGGCGCCCCGACCGCGGCCGTCACGACCCCGACCGGGAGCTCGACCGGCAGCAGGTGCTGCCCGATGACGTCGGAGCCGACGACCACGAGGGCGCCGACCAGCGCGGCCGGCACGAGCGACGGGCCGCTGCCGCGGGTCAGGCGCTTGGCGACCGGCCCCGCGACGAAGGCGACGAAGCCGACCGGGCCCGCCGCCGCGGTGGCGACCGCCGCCAGCATCACGGCGAGTGCGATCGCTGCCAGCCGGGCCGCCTCGACGCGCAGCCCGACCGAGGCGGCGACGTCGTCGCCGAGCTGCAGGACGAGGAGGGTGCGGCCGGTGAGGAGGGTCAGCGGCACGAGGACGAGGCAGGCCAGCGCGAGCGGGTGCAGCTGGGCGTTCGACGAGCCGTTCAGGCTGCCGGTCAGCCAGACCAGGGCGGCCTGCGCCTCGTAGATGTTCGCGCGCGTCACCAGGTAGTCGACGACGGCGAGCATCAGGGCGGAGACGCCGACCCCGACGAGCACGAAGCGGTAGCCCGAGAGCCCGCCCCGCCAGGCGAGCGCGTAGATGAGGCCGGCCGAGAGGAGCGCACCGACCAGGGCGGAGCCCGAGACCGCCATCCCGGACCAGCCGAGCAGCAGGATGGCGAGCACGCCGCCCGCGCTGGCGCCGTAGCTGATCCCGATGATGTCGGGGCTGGCCAGCGGGTTGCGCAGCAGGTTCTGGAACGTGGTCCCCGACAGTCCGAAGCAGACGCCGACGAGCAGGCCGGTGAGCACGCGCGGGAGCCGGAGGCCGAGCACGATGAAGTTCGACGCGGTCGTCCCCTGGCCCACCAGGGTGGCCACGAGCTGGTCCAGCGGCAGGGGGTAGTCGCCCAGCGTCAGCGCCGCGCCGACCGCCACGACGAGCGCGACGACCAGGCCCAGGCAGGCGGTGGTCGTGCGGGTGCGGGCGTGCCGGCGGACCTGGCGGACGGAACGGATGCCGACCCGGGAGCGGGCGGCGAGGCTCGCCGGCGCGTACGCGGTCACAGGCCGGCCAGTCGGTGGCGACGGACCAGGACGACGAAGACGGGTGCACCGATCAGCGCGGTGACGATCGCGACCTGGACCTCGGCGGGCCGGGCGATCACCCGGCCGATGACGTCCGCGGCGAGCAGCAGGACCGGGCCGAGCAGCATCGAGGTCGGCAGGATCCGGCGGTAGTCGGTCCCGACGAGGGCGCGGGCGACGTGGGGGATGGTGAGCCCGACGAAGCCGACCGGCCCGGCGGCGGCGGTGGCCGAGCCGCAGAGCAGGACGACGGCGACGGCGGTGCCGATCCGGATGAGCCCGACCCGGGCGCCCAGGCCGCGGGCTACGTCGTCGCCGAGGGCGAGGGTGTTGAGGCCGCGGCCCAGTCCGAGGGCGAGCAGCCCGCCGACGACGAGGAAGGGCAGGACCTCGGTGATGATCCCGAGGTCGCGGCCGTTCAGGCTGCCGACCTGCCAGAAGCGGAACTGGTCGAAGGCCTGCTGGTCGTTCAGCAGCAGGGCGGTCGTGATCGCGCCGAAGAACGCGGTGAGGGCGGCCCCGGCGAGGGCCAGCTTGACCGGGGTGGCGCCCTCGCGGCCGAGCGCCGCGACCGTGTAGACGAGGACCGAGGCGACCGCCGCGCCGCCGAAGGCGAACCAGACGTAGCCGGCGGCGTTCGTCACGCCGAAGATGCTGATCCCCAGCACGATCGCGAGGGCGGCGCCGCCGTTCACGCCGAGGATCCCGGGGTCGGCGAGCGGGTTGCGGGTCACGCCCTGCATCGCGCAGCCCGCCAGCCCGAGCGCGGCGCCGACGAGCAGGCCGAGGACGGTCCGGGGCAGGCGCGAGGTGACCACGACGAGCTGGTCGGTGCTCGTCGGGTCGTAGTGCAGGAGCGCGTCAAGGACGGTCGCCGTGGGCACGCTGCGCGCCCCGATCGCCAGGCTCGCGAGGCTGATCAGCAGCACGGCCGCGCCGGCGACCAGCAGAACCGGCGCCAGGCGGGCACGCCGAGTCGTCGGTTCGGGAGCACGACGAGCCGCCGTGGGCGTCGTCGTCAGGACCATGGAGGTAAGCCTAACCTAATCGAACCTGACCACCGCAAGGCCTGACCACCGCAAGGAGACGACCCGTGAACAACCCGAGCCGCCTGACCCGCCGCAGCCTGCTGGCCGGCCTGGCCGCAACGCCTTTCCTCGCCGCCTGCGGCAGCAGCCCCAGCGCCGGGGGTGCGGGCTCGTCGAGCTCCGGGGCCGCTGCCGCCGCCGGGTTCAGCTACACCGACGCCCGCGGCAAGGTCATCGACATCACGCCCGTCCCCACGAACGTGGTGGCGCAGAGCTCCGCGGCCGCCGCGCTCTGGGACGCCGGCATCAAGGTCAAGGGCGCGTACGGCGAGCTCAAGCCCGGCGCCGACGGCAAGCTGGACTACCAGGCCGGCAACCTCGACCTCAGCCAGGTCGCGGTGATCGGCTCGACGTACGGGGAGTTCAGCGTCGAGAAGCTCGCGGCCGTCGCGCCGCAGCTGCTCGTCGACCTGTCCTTCGACGACAAGACCCTCTGGTACGTCGACGCCAAGGTGGAGGCCCAGGTCGCCGCCCTCTGCCCGACCCTCGGGGTGCACACGCTCGGTCTCGACCTCCTCGGGCTGATCGGTTCCTTCACCGACCTCGCCGTGAAGCTCGGCGCCGACCCGTCGGTCTCCGCCTCGGCCAAGAGCGGCTTCGACGCCGCGTCCACGACGCTGCAGGAGGCGATCACGGCCGCGGGCGGCGCGACCGTCGCGCCGCTGAGCTTCGACCAGGACAACGCCTACGTCGGCCTCGCGACCCAGAGCCCGGACCTGGCCCATCTCGCCAAGCTGGGCGCGAAGTTCGTCGAGGCGAAGAGCAAGCCCGAGGACTACTTCGCCACGATCAGCTACGAGAACCTGCCCGACTACAGCGGCGACATCATCCTGCTCGACGCGCGGAACACGTTCACGGGCTACCAGGACTCCGCCGTCTGGAAGTCGCTGCCCGCGGTCAAGGCAGGCCGCGTCTTCCCGTGGAAGCCCGCCGCCCCCTACTCGTACCTCTCCAACATCGCCGTCCTCGAGGGCTACACGAAGGCCTTCGCCTCCATCAGCTCCTGACCGCCCGCCGGTTTTCTGACGCTCGTTGCCCGAGATGCGCCTTCGCGGGCGCATCTGGCTCAACGACGGCCAGGAAACCGGCGGCGGCGGATGGCGATCGCGGTCTTGATGTCGCGCACCACCACCTCGGGGTGGTCCCGAAGCATCGCCCAGGTGAAGCGCAGGACCATCCAGCCGTCCAGGACGAGCGCGTTCTGGCGCCAGCGGTCGCTCTCGAAGAGGTCCTCGTCGGTCTCGTGCAGCCGCCCGTCGATCTCCACGGCGAGCTTCAGTCCCGGGAAGGCGACGTCGAGGTAGTAGAGGTGTCCCTCGATCACCACTGCGAGGTTGGCCTTCCACCACGCGATGCGCGCGTCGTGGAGCAGGCGGTGGCAGAGCCGTTCGGCGGCCGACCAGGGCTCGTCGCGGGAGTCGAGGAGCAGCGCCCGGCGGTCCCTGTTCCCGCGCCGCCCTCCCGTCAGGTTGAGCGCGCGGTGCAGCCCCGCCAGGGTCGCGGTCCGGGTGAGCAGAGCACGGTCGATGCCGTCGCCCTCGACCTCGCCGCACAGGTCGAGCGCCGTCAGCGCGGGGACCGTCGTCCGTAGCCCGCCGTGCTCCTGCACCAGCTCCGCCGGCACCCGCCGACGGACGAAACGGAAGCCGACCGCCGGTGTGCGCGCGGTCGACACGGCACACGACACCTCGTCGCCCGCCAGCTTGGGCCAGTAGCTCAGCTGCGCCGCGGTGCGGTCGACGAAGACCGCGTCGGGGTCTCGGCGTGCGGCGGCGTGGACCCGCACACCCCGGTCGAGCGCCCCGACGGGCGTGGAGCAGATCCCCGGGAGGACCGGCACCAGCTCTCCGGTCCGCAGCAGCCGTTCAGTCGCTCCTCTGAGCTCGGGGTGGTCTCGACGAGAGATCAGGCCGTCTCGGCCGACGATCTCGCGCACCTCGTCCTGAAGCTTTCGCACCACGACATCTGGTCAGACCGGTGTTGTCCGACGTGGTGTCCGGACCTCTGCGGACCGCGTCCAGAAGCTGATCGTGTCGTCAGCTCAGGACGCGGCCCGCAAGGAGAGGCCCGTCAGCTCACTCCGCGACCACCACGATCCCGTGCGCCGGGAGCCGGATGGAGGTCGCAGCCGTGATGGTCCGCGACTTCGTCAGGCGGCCGCGCCCGTCGTACACGCGGACCATGGCCGAGGCACCCGTGGGCACGACCTGCGTCGACTGCCGCTCCGCGGAGGCCGACTGCAGCAGGGTGGTGGTCGCACTCGCGCCCTTCAGGACCGCGCTCGAGAGCAGCGGCCGGACCAGCACCGCGTCGAGCTCGACCGTGTCGCGCTGGGCGACGACCGTGACGGGCCCGTCGCCGGGGACGACGGTCCGGTCGAGGCCCTGGGGGAGCAGGGCGCCGGAGGCGGCGGTGATGCCCTGGTCACCGACCCGGTGCTTCAGCGTGCCGAGCCGACCGTCGCCCTGCGTCCACCGGCTCCGGGCGGTGCCGTCCTCCTCCTGCCAGGTCACCGGCGCCACGCTCACCGGAACGTTCCCGTCGCCGAGGTCGAGCGTCGCGGTCTCGCCGGCGTCGAGCGCGAGGTACTTCCCGCCGCTCCACGACGACTCCCCGGTCCACGCCGACTCCGGCGTCACCACGGAACCCGTGGTGCTCGTCGCCGCCTCTGCCTCGACCACCCGCAGCCCGTCGCGGCTGACCACCGAGGTCAGCGCCGTCGCTCGCGCCCGGACGGCCGGGTGCGCGTCCAGCGCGAGCATCGTGAGCAGCCCGTGGATCGTGCTCTCCGCGCCGCTGTTGGGGTTGATCCGCCCGTCGGCCTCCAGCCCGTCGAACGTCACCCCCGTCGCCGGGTCGTACATCGCCTTCCCGGAACGGTTCGCGCCGAAGAACCACGCCGCCTCCAGCCCCGCCAGCTCGTTCGCGGCCTTCGTGCCGCCGGCGTCGGCGACGGCCAGCAGCGACTGCACCCGCGAGTCGACGCCGTACGCGATCTGCACCGTCTCGACCGGCGCCGGAAGCCAGCCGTTGTCCGCCCCGCTGCTGGTCAGCAGCGTGGGGTCGAAGCGCATCGCCTCGGTGACGGCCGGCTCCAGTAGCGATGGCTTGCCGAGCACCTTCGAGCTCCGCGCGAGCGCCGCCGACTGCTGCGAGCTCCACGCGTGCCAGTCGGAACGCGACTGCGCCCACGGCAGCACCGCCCCGTACGGCCAGTCGTCCGGGTCGGTCGCCATCGCCGCGATGCCCCGCGCGAGCTTCCGCAGCGCGTCGCGGGCGAGGTCGTCGCCCTTCGCCGCGCCGACGTACGCGCTCAGCCCGAGCACCGCCTCGGCGCTCGCGTCGGCACCGTCCACGACCAGCCACGACGGGACCTTCACGCCGTCGGCCTTCTCGTAGTCCCCGTAGCGCGCGAGCACGTCGTGGTTCAGCGCTCGTACCGACAGCCGGATCCGGTCGCGCAGGAACCGGGCGAACGCCGGGTCCTCGCCCTTGAACGCCGCGTACCCCTCGCCGTACGCCCACAGGCTCCGCGCCTGCCAGTAGCTGTCGGCCGAGTCCGACGGGTCGGGCAGCTCGGCCGGCTCCGCGCTCGGGTTGAGCGTCCCGTCGGCCTGCATCCACAGCACCGACCGGCCGTACGACGGCCCGCTCGTCGTCTGCAGGTAGGCGACCGCACGGAGCAGGTCGTACGCCTTCGTCCGGCTGTCGGCGCTGCCGGTCTGGCGCCAGTGCCGCAGGTAGACGACGGCCGCGCGCGCGATGTCGTCGGTGTTGAACGCGCCTTGGGAGTAGTCGCCGGTCTTCGGGTCGAGGTCGCCG
This sequence comes from Microlunatus antarcticus, assembly GCF_014193425.1. Lineage (NCBI taxonomy): Bacteria > Bacillati > Actinomycetota > Actinomycetes > Propionibacteriales > Propionibacteriaceae > Microlunatus > Microlunatus antarcticus. The sequence continues at coordinate 12,014 of NZ_JACHZG010000003.1, forward strand.
CCGCCGACGCGGGAGTAGGTGCCGTCGTCCTTGCGGTCGGCGTACGTCCACGGAACCTTCAGCTCCGGCTCCTCCGCGAGCCGGTACGTCGTGTGGCCGGTGACCGCCTTCGGTCTCACGTCGTCGAGCAGGAAGTCGAGGTGCGCGAGGTTGGTGACGGTGGTCGTCGCGGCGGCCGCCGGGGCCGGACGCGCGGCGGCACCCCCGGCCAGCGCGGCGAGCGCGAGCACGAGGGCCAGCAGCAGGCTGACCGCCGGCCGCGCCGTCCGGGTGCGGGGAGCGGGACGAGCGACGCTGCTCGACGGGTGGTTCACGGGTTCCTCCGGATGAGTCGGGCGACGCCGATGGCGGAGTCGGCCATGCCGTAGAAGACGAAGTGGGTGCCGTCGATCTCCTCGATGGCGGTGGGGAAGACGACGTTGGGCACGATGCCCACGCGCTCGGCGTCGGTCGACGGCTCCAGGAGCGGCTCGAGCGAGCGGGTGAGGACCTCCCACGGGCGTTCGGCATTCAGCAGGATTCCGCCCGCCACGTAGCGGACGTGCTGCTGCTGGGCGCGTTGCTCGTCGATCTCTCCGGTGACCCCGTGGTGCAGGACGAGCCAGCCCTCCGGCACCCGCAGCGGGGGCGGGCCGCCGCCGATCTTGATCTCCTCCCACGGCCGCTCGGGGCCGGCGACCCAGCGGTGCCCGCGCCACACGGTCAGCGCGGAACGGTCGGCCAGCACCTCGGCCAGCGGCACGAAGCTGATCCAGATGCTCTGCCGCACCTCCTCCGGCCCGGGCGGGGTCTCCCGCGCGGGGTCGTCCCCCCGGAACGGGCGCAGCATGCCCATCGGCCGGTGCAGGACGGCCAGGCTCAGGACGCCGTCCGGGGCCGTGACCGGGTCGGCGAAGAAGACCGTGTCCTTGTTGTGGAACAGGTTGAGGTCGGTCTCCGCCTCCGGCTTCCACCGGTACACGACCGGCCCGAGCCGCTCCCACGTCCGCAGGTCGGTCGAGACGGCGATCGCGGTGCGCGGCCCGAGGGGGCCGAAGGCGACGTACGTCATCACGTGCAGCCCGAGCGCCTCGATCCACGTGACCCGCGGGTCCTCGACGCCGGCGTTGCCCTCGGCGGTCTCCCAGGTCGTCTCGGGCTCCAGCACGACGCCGAGCCGCTCGACCCCGGTCGGGACGCCGTCGGTGACGACGACGCGGGCGAGGCCGACGCGGGAGACGTTCCCGACGGCGACGACGCGCGGCAGGAGGTAGAGCTCGCCGTCGGCCCCCCGCGCAGAGGCCGGGTTGAGCACCCCCTCCGACTCCAGCGGGTCCGACGGATCCGGTGTCATCACGGTGCCGACGCGCTCCAGCGCGTACGGGAAAGTGCTCTCGGAGCTGGTCACGGCGCTCATCCCTTCACCCCGCTGCTCAGGTCGCTGCTGACGAACTGCCGTTGGAAGACCACGAACAGCACGACCACCGGGACCACCAGGACGACGGCGCCGGCGAGCAGGGCGCCGAACGGGTTGGCGGTCGAGTTGGCCACGTTGGTCAGGTAGTTGGCCAGCGACACCGCGAGCGGCTGCAGGTCCGCGCGCTTGGTGATGAGGAACGGCCAGAGGAACTCGTTCCACGGCCCGATGAACGTCACCAGCACGACCGTGACGAGCGCGGGGCGGACGAGCGGCAGCGCGATCTTGGTCAGGAGCTGGAGCTCGCTCGCGCCGTCGATGCGGGCGGCCTCGAACATCGCCTGCGGCAGCTGCAGGAAGTACTGCCGGAAGATGATCACCGCCGTCGAGCTGATCGCGAAGGGCAGGATCATGCCGAGGTAGTTGTCGGCCAGCCCGTAGCTGCGGGCGATCAGCACGTAGAGCGGGATGATCAGCAGCTGGAACGGCACGACCTGCACCAGCAGCGCCAGCGCGAAGACCGCGCCGCGGCCCCGCCACTGCAGCACGGCCAGCGCGTAGCCGGCCAGGGTCCCGAAGACCACCGTCCCGATGATCACGCCGGCGGTGAAGATCCCGGAGTTGATCACCGAGCGCAGCAGGTCGATGCGCGAGTCGATGGTCACGTAGTTGGCAAAGGTGAGGTTGCCCGGGTGCGGGAACGCGCCCGCCACGGTCTGGTCCGGCTCGCGCTGGAGCGAGCCGATGATCATGTAGTAGAAGGGGAAGAGGAACGCCAGCGCCCCGATCCCCAGCACGACGGCGCGCAGGACCGCAGGCCCTCGCGTACGCGGTCGACTCATGTGTTGTCTCCTCCGGCGAAGCGGTTGGACAGGTAGGACAGGACGAGCGTGCCGATCACGAGCAGCACGCCGATGGCGGCCGCGTAGCCGGGCTGGCCCTGCTCGATGCCCTGCTGGTACATCACGAGCACCGGCGAGCGGGAGGCCCCGTTCGGACCGCCGCCGCCGGTGAGCAGGTAGGGCTCGGTGAAGAGGTTCGCGCCGGTGATGATCGACAGGATGAGCACCAGCACGGTGGCGGGGCGGAGCGACGGGATGGTCACGTTGACGAAGCTCTGCCACCGGCTCGCCCCGTCCGTCGCCGCCGCCTCGTAGAGGTCGCGCGCCACGTTCTGCAGGGCGGCGAGGTAGAGCAGGATGTAGAAGCCGAGCTGCTTCCACGTGACGAAGAGCGCGATCGACGGCATCGCCAGGTGCTCGTTGATCAGCCACGTCGGGTCGGGCGCGAGCGGGCCGAGCACCCGGTTGACGATGCCCCCGCCGTTGAACAGGAACAGCCAGACGCCGACCACGGCGACGCTCGAGGTCAGGTAGGGCAGGTAGAAGGAGACGCGCAGGAACGCCTTCGCGTGCACGACCCGGTCGAGCAGCGTCGCGAGCACGAGCGACAGCGCGACGGTGAGCGGGACGTTGATCACCAGGAACACTGCCACGTTCACGAACGACTGCCGCACGGCCGGGTCCGTGAGCGCGTCGGTGTAGTTGGCGAGCCCGACGAACGGGCGCTCCACGCTCACCCCCGGCGCCGTGAAGAAGTAGTCGTGGAACGACATGTAGACCGCGAAGCCCAGCGGGTAGGCGAAGACGACGGCGATGAAGACGAGGTAGGGCGCGCTGAAGACGTAGCCCAGCAGGTTGGTGAGCGGCCTCCGCGCGCCCCGCGAGCCAGGCTCGCGGGGCGACGGGGTGACCGCGGCGACGGGGACCGTGGTCGAGGTGGTCACGGGGTCAGCGGCTCCCGGCCAGCGAGTCGACCTTCGCGGCCGCCTCGTTGAGCGACGTGGTCACGTCGCCCTGGCCGCTGATGACCGACCGGGTGTAGGCGTCGCGCAGCGTCTGCAGGATCTCGACCGTCTTCGGTCCGCTGGGCACCTCGACCGTGCGCGCGGCGAGGTCGCCGAACTCCTTGTACGAAGGGTTCTTGGTGAAGTAGTCGGCGTACGTGGTCGAGAGGTCCTTGCGCAGCGGCATCTGGCCGGTCTGCGTCAGCAGCGCGGAGTCCTGCTCGGCGCTCGTCGCGAACTTGAGGACGTCCCACGCCGTGCCCTGGTTCTGGCACGCGGTGAAGAGCCCGACGTTCTTGGCGTCGCTGAAGGTGTGGATGTCGCCGATCGGCATGCCCGTCGACGTCGGCACCGGCACCGCGCCCCAGTTGACCTTGCCCTTGTAGACCGCGATCGCCCACGGGCCGACGATGGCCATGGCGGCGGTCTTCGACGCGAACGCGTCGCCCTGGATCGTCTCCTTGCCGGCGAGTCCCTCGCCGTAGATCGTCTTCCAGAAGTTCGCCACCGCCAGGCCGGCCGGGTCGTTGAACGTGGCCTTGCCGTCGGTGACGATCGACTTGCCGCCGGACTCCGCGGAGTAGAGCGGCATGAAGTCGAACTGGGTCTGGTAGAACTCGCTCGTCGGCGCCGGGTTGATCGCGTACTTCGCCGCCCCGGAGGACTTGATCTTGCGCGCGGCCTCGAGGAACTGGTCGTACGTCGCCAGCTGCGGGTTGTCCGCGTCGAGCCCGGCCTTCTTGAACAGGTCCTTGTTGTAGAAGATCATCACGGGGTTCGACTTCCAGGGCATCTGGTAGTAGCCGCCCTCGGCCGACTGGTACTGCTTCGCCAGGTCGCCGCTGCGCTCGGTGACGTACGCGGCCCCGTCGGGGAAGGTCGACAGGTCGACGAGCCCGCCCTGGCGCTGGAACTGCCCGACCGCCGAGGGCGCGGTGTTGAAGACGAGGCAGGGTGCCGTGCCGGCGGTGATCGCGGCCCCGATGACCTCCTCGCTGCTCTTGCCCGCGGGGATCTCCTGCCCGGTGACGACCTGGTCGGGGTGGGCCGCGTTCCAGGCGCTCACCATCGACTTGCCCCAGGCGACCTCCTGCTCGTTGTTCGAGTACCAGACCGTGATCGGTCCGCGGGCGCTCTTCGCGGCGTCCTGCGCGCCCGAGCTGCCGCTGCCTCCGCCACCGCAGGCGGCGGTGAGCGAGAGGCCGAGGACGGCGGTGGCGGCGAGGATGCGGGTGATGCGTCGTTGCACGGGTGCTCCTTGGGTGGGGACGGGACTGGTGGTGGCTCAGGTGCTGCGGGCCGGCGGGGCGGGGCCGGTGGAACGGGCGACGACGAGCTCGGCGGGCGCCAGCTCGACGTCGGGTGCGCTGCCGGACGCGGTGAGGGTGAGCAGCGTGCGGGCGGCGGCGGCACCCCACTCCTGCGGATCGGAGCGGATCGTGGTCAGCGGCGGGTGGGTGTGGCGGGCGGTCTCGGTGCCGTCGAAGCCGACGACCGACACCTCGCCGGGCACGTCCACCCCCGCCTCCTGCAGCACGCCGAGGCCGCTGATCGCCATCGGGTCGTTCGCGTAGACGATCGCCGTCGGACGGGTGCGGCCCGCCAGCAGCGCGGCGGTGGCGGCGGCGCCCTGGGTCATCGAGAAGTCGGTGTCGACGACGGCGGTGGGCACCAGCCCGCGCTCGGCGACCGCCTCCTCGAAGGCGCGACGGCGGTGCCGGGCGTGCAGCAGCGCGGGGTCGCCGCCGACGTGGGCGATCTCGCGGTGACCGAGGTCGACCAGGTGGTGCACGGCCGCGGTCACGCCCGCGGCGTCGTCGAGGACGACGCACGGGAAGGGCGCGTCACCGTCGGGTCGGCCGAGGAGCACGGCGGGGATCCGCAGCTCGACCAGCAGGGGGACGCGGCGGTCGTCGTGGCGGAGGTCGTTCAGGAACACCCCGTCGACGCGCCGGTCGGCGGCCAGGGTGCGGTAGGCGCGTTCCTCGGCCGCCTCGTCGCCCACGACGCTGAGCACCAGGACCCGGCCCTGCTCGGTCAGCACGGTCTCGATGCCGGCCATGAAGGCGGGGTAGAAGGGGTCGGCCGCGACGATCCGCAGGTCGCGCCGGAGGACCAGCCCGAGCGCGTACGTGGTCTGCGTCGAGAGGGTCCGGGCCTGCAGGTTCGGCCGCCAGCCCAGCTGGTCGGCAACCTCGAGCACCCGCAGCCGGGTGGCCTCGGCCACGCCGGGCCGGTTGTTCACCGCGAGGGACACCAGCCCCTTGGACACCCCCGCCGCGCGCGCGACGTCCACGATCGTCGGCGCTCCGGGCGCCTCGCGCGGTGCTCGCGGGCTCATCGACGGTGACCTTCGTTGGTCGGGTGCTGCAGTGGCCGGCTCGCGTTTGAACCGGTTTAGCGGACCGTACGCCCGTCGTCTCGGGCCGTCAAGGGTCCGACAACGCAGGAGGGGTCCCCGGCTCAGCCGAAGACCCCTCGTACCGCGCCCTGCGCCTACTGCGCGCCGGCCCCCTCGAGGTCGGCGACCTCGGAGGCCGACAGCGCCCGGTCGAAGACCTTGACGTCGTCGACCGACCCGTTGAGGTAGTCGACGGGGTTGCCGCCGAACTTCCCGCGGCCCACGGCCAGCACGCCGGTGGCCACGTCGGGCGTCGCCAGCACGCTGGTCGTGCCCGCGGCCTTGCCGTCGACGTAGATCGTCAGCGTCGACGCCGTCGTGTCGCGCACGCCGACGAGGTGGTACCACTGGCCGGTCTTCGGCTTGCCGAGGTCGGTGGCCAGCGCCCGTGCCCCGACGAAGCTGAAGGCCCACCGCTGGTCGGCGCCCGAGTACTGCAGGAAGAAGGCGCTGTTGGTGTCGCCGTCCTCGCTCACCACCGTCTGGAACGCGCCGTCCGCACTGTCGAGCCGGACCCAGGCCGAGACCGAGAAGTTCGTGCCCCGGGTCGGGACCACGGTCTTCGCGGTGTCGGCGAACTGCTCGCCCGTCAGGTGCAGCGCGGTCTTCGCGTCGGCCGTCGGTCCCTCGACCCAGGTCGCACCGTTGCGCAGGGTCAGCGGGTTGGCGCCCGCGGTGTCGGCCGCGGTCGTGCCCTGGCCCTCGTCGAGCGTCCAGTGCCCGACCCCGCCGAGGCCTGGCGCACCGGCCGGCGGTGCGGGAGCGGGCTCGCTGCCGGCGTCGATCACCGACAGGTTGCTCGCCCGGATCCGCGCCTCGTCGACCTTCAGAACCTGGCGGTCGTACGTGAAGAAGCCGTTCTGCTCGCCCTCCACGTCCGTGATCTGCGTGTAGACGCCACCCGAGAGCCCGTTCTTCGCGCCGAGGTCACGCAGGTCGTCGTTGTTCGCGACGTACTTGTCGTTCAGCTCCGCCGCGTCCTTGACCGCCCCGTACGGGTTGATCGAGGCCGACGGCCACAGGTGGCCGGGCACGGAGAGGGTGAGTCCGCCGTGCTCGCCGTCGATCGAGGCCCGCTTCGCGTCGGGCGCCGGCAGCGCCGGCCCCTGGTACTGGTGGTAGTCGATGACGTCGCCGTTGCCCGGGTCACCCGGGGTGTCGCAGCAGTTCGACCCGCTGCGCGAGTCGACGAGCCGGGTCGGGTCCTGCTTCTTGACCTGGTCGCCCAGGTCGGCCGCCGCCTCGACGCTCCACTGGCCCCAGCCCTCGTTGAAGGGCACCCAGCCGATGATCGACGTCACGCCCTTGAGCTGGTCGACCATCCGCGAGGTCTCGCTGCGGAGGTTGGCCTTGTCGGAGCTGCTGAGGCGGTCGTTGCGTCCGGTCGGCAGAGCCGGCTGGTCCTGCCAGACCAGCATCCCGAGCTTGTCGGCCCAGTAGTACCAGCGGGCCGGCTCGACCTTGATGTGCTTGCGGATGGTGTTGAAGCCGAGGTCCTTCGTCTTCTGGATGTCGAACTTGAGCGCCTCGTCGGTCGGCGCGGTGTAGATGCCGTCCGGCCAGTAGCCCTGGTCGAGCGTGGCGAGCAGGAACGTCGGCTTCCCGTTCAGCACGATCCGCTGCTTGCCGTTGACGAGCTCGAGCCCGATGGTGCGCAGGCCCGCGTAGCTCTCCACCTTGTCGGTGCTCTTGCCGCGCTTGAGCGTGACCTTGAACGTGTAGAGGAAGGGGTCCTCCGGCGACCACAGGCGCGGCTTCTTGATCTTCAGCTTGAGCTGGCTGCTGGCCTTGCCGCTGACGCTGCCGACCCTCTTCTTGCCCGCGTACGCCTTGACGCTGATCTTGGCGTTCTTCGTCGGGCCGTTCACGGCTGCCGAGACGGTGAAGGACTTGAGGTCGGTGTTCGGGGTCGCGGTGAACGCGTCGAGGCTCGTCCGCGCGACCGGCTCCAGCCACACGGACTGCCAGATGCCCGAAGCGGCGGTGTAGAAGATGCCGTCCGGGTCGAGGCGCTGCTTGCCGACCGGGATGTCCTCGCTGTCGACCGGTGAGGCGACGCCGACGACGATCTCCTGCTTGCCGCTCTTGCGCAGCGCGTCGGTGATGTCGACGCCGAACGCCTCGTACGCGCCCGTGTGCTCGACGAGCCGGGTGCCGTTGACCCACACGGTGGCGGCGTAGTTCACGGCGCCGAAGTTGAGCCGTACGCGCTGGTCGCCCGTCCGGAACGAGGACGGCACCGTGACCGTACGGCGGTAGAGCATGAAGTCCGAGTGCTCCATGACGCCCGAGAGCGCGGACTCGGCCGGGTAGGGCACGAGGATCTGGCCCGACAGCTTCTGGCCGAAGGTCGGCTTGGTGTAGCCGTCGGAGGGCTGGTACTCCCACAGCCCGTTCAGGCTCTGCCACTCCGGCTTGGCCACGCTCGGCCGGGCCAGCTGCGGGCGCGGGTAGTCCGGCAGCGCGTTGGTGGGGGAGACCTGGGAGGTCCAGGGCGTGGCGAGCGGGGCGGACTTGTCGCTCCACGTGTTCGAGGCGGCGGCCGAGGCCGGGACGGCGGGCGCGATCATCGCGACCGCCGTGCTGGCGGCGAGCAGCGCTCCGAGCGTGCGGCGCCGGCGGGGGGAACCCATCTGGACCAACTTCCTTGTCGGTGAGCCAGGCTCTCGGTCCGGGGGTCGGATCCGTGACGAGCGAGGCTGAGATGCATCGTCCAACACTGCACTGACAGGTCTGTGCCCGGTCCCCTCGCCCCTGTCGTCAGACCAGGGTCTCGAACCGCGGGCGGCTGCATTAGACGTGGGTTTGCGCCTGTGCCACACTTGGTCTTGCTGTTGCAGTTCTTGAGTCGTGGTATGTGCTACGCCCGATGGATCTAGCGGTGGGCGGTGGGCCGAGACCCGACGCCCGACAGCATTCCGAGACTGCGAGGTGCGGTCCGGAGGAGTCTAGGGAGATTTACATGGCACAGGGAACCGTCAAGTGGTTCAACGCTGAGAAGGGCTTCGGCTTCATCGCCGTCGACGGCGGCGGGCCGGACGTTTTCGTGCACTACAGCGCGATCGAGTCGTCGGGCTTCCGCTCGCTCGACGAGGGCCAGCGGGTCGAGTTCTCGACCGCTCAGGGCCCCAAGGGCCCCCAGGCCGAGAAGGTTCAGGCCATCTGAGGCTTTCTGCCTCGTAGGACCAACGAGAAGCGCCGACCCTCCGGGGTCGGCGCTTCTTGCCGTTTCTGACGTCCGCACAGCCGGAGCACGTTCCCTGAGCTTGTCGAAGGGCGAAGGGGTCAGAGCCAGCGCCCGCCCGGCCCGAACTCGAGGACCTCGACCACGGGGCCCACGGCTGGAGCGCTGAACGCGAGCCGCGGAACGCCCCTCGGCGTGGGCGCCGCCTCAGGGGTCGCCACCTCGTTCAGCCCGTACGCGAGCACCGCCGCCTCCGCGTCGCGGACGTCGCGCACCAGTCGCTCGTGCGCCATCCGGTTCCCCACCTGGCGAGTCGCGGTCATGTGCTCGTCGTCGAGAATCAGCCGCCGCACCCGCTCGAGATGCCCCCGCAGCTGCTCGAGCCGGTCGACCGCCCACCGGCGCAGCACGCCCTCGTCGGGCTGCTCCTGCTCGACCACCTGGAGCCAGAGTCGTACGGCGACCGGCTCGAGCCGTGGCCGGATCCGACGCCACAAGGGAGGCCGACTCAGGATCCAGGCGACCAGCGGCAGGCACAGCACAGCCAGGAACGCGTAGGCGTCGCTGACGTGCTCCTGCATGTTCCGTCCTCGTCCGTGAGGTACAAAGAATTGTACGTAGCGGAAGTCAGATGGGCCATGGATCGATCGAGCAGCACTCCTGTCTAGGCTCAGGGGCTCGTCGCAGACCGTGAGATCGGAGAACAAGGGTGTCTGTCCCGCCGACCGCGCTGCTCTCTTGGGCCCACAAGCCCAACCAGCCGGGGACCGACGCTGCCTGGAGCAACGAAGTTCTGCAGCTGGCCGTGAACCTGCGCCAGTTCGGTGTCGACGCGGACCTCGACCTGTTCCACCTCAGCGAGCCCGGGATCGAGTGGACGGGATGGGGGCCGAGCCGCATCACGAAGTGCGACTACACGGTCGTCCTGGTGAACCAGGCTTGGCGGCAGCGTTTCGAAGGGACCAACGAGCCGAACGAAGGCGCGGGGGCCGTGGCCGAGGCGGACACGCTCCTCGGGCTGTTCGAGCGGAACCAGGACGACTTCCGGCGGCGGTTGCTGGTCGTCGTGCTGCCCGGGGCCGACTTGCATGACGTGCCGCCGCGGCTCTCCGGGCAGCAACGATTCGTGCTCAAAGACTTAACCAGGAACGACCTCGAGCCACTGCTGCGGCTGCTGCACGGCTCGCCCGAGCACGTCATGCAACCGGTCGGACCTGCTCCCTTCCTTCCACCCGTCAGGTTCGGACCGATTGATGGAGCCGCGGGAACCCCGGGCATCCACACTTACGTCCCCGGAGTGCCCGACGAGGGGCAAGAGGTTGTCCAGCAGCAGCTAGCGTCCAATCCAGCCGGAGCGGTGGTGCGATCGTTCCTCGAGGAGCTGACGACGAAGCAGGGAGTCGCCCTTCATGGGGTGCGCCGGCGAGACGCCGCACCTGGTTCGCTCGACGACTACACGGGCTACTTGCGTCTCACCCGTGCGGCTAGAACGATCGGCTACCTGTACGCAAGCACCGGACGCCTCAACCCGAAGGTGAGCGGGCCGACGCTCGAGACACTGTCGTCCCTGGCTCCGGACGCGCGGCAAGTCGGCTCGAGCAACGAGGCCTACCGAGCGGTCATCACCGTCAACGATCCGCGGTCGCGAGAGCAGGCGATCGCTCTGCTGCGCCGGGCGGCCGGTCTCGGTGCGGCTACCTGAGCAAATGACCCAGGTCGAGGTGGACCCGCCTGCCACGGCCAGCATGAGGGAGCAGACGAGTGCTCTTCTTACCTGCCACACGAGGGCCGCCAGCGTCGCCATGCTCAGCCAGGAGACGAAGACACCAGTGCGACTGCGGAGGGTCGCACCCCCACTGCTGGACTGTGAACGCCCTGCGACTGCTGCCACCGCGTCGCGTGGCGAGGCCCAGGGTCGACGCGCGGGTGGACAACACGACACCGCTGGCGCGCAACACCATGAGTTGTGGGTACTGAGTTCACGGCTCGTAGGCTCGGCGACGTGCAGGACTTTCTCTTCAGCGTGGCGCCTCAGAGTCGAACGCCAGCTCGAGCTGCTAAGCTGGCCGACATGGCACCCTCGTTCAAGTTCGTGGACCTGTTCGCCGGTATCGGGGGCTTCCACGCAGCCCTGAGCCACGCCGGCGGCGAGTGCGTGTTCGTGTCCGAGATCGACGAGCAGGCCATGACGACCTACCGGCACAACTGGGTCGACGGCCAGGCTGAGCCGCCCGTCCTCAACTCCGACATCACCACCGCTGCGAACGACACCGTCATGGAGGTGCCCGAGCACGACGTCCTGACCGCGGGTTTCCCTTGCCAGCCGTTCTCCAAGTCGGGCTATCAGCGAGGCATGGACGAGGCCCGCGGGACGCTGTTCTGGAACATCGCCCGGATCATCGAGAAGCGCAAGCCCTCGGTCGTCCTGCTCGAGAACGTCCGTAACATCGCCGGCCCGCGTCACCGCCACGAGTGGGACGTGATCATCAAGACCCTGCGACAGCTCGGTTACCGCGTCTCGAGCTCGCCGACGGTGTTCTCCCCCCACTTGCTGCCCCCGCACCTGGGCGGAACCCCGCAGGTGCGAGACCGCGTCTTCATCGTGGGCACCTACGTCGGACCGGTCCGTGCCATGGAGGAGACCGAGGTCGGGCCGACCGTCCTCCGCGCTCCGGTTGAGGGCTGGGACCCGTCGCGCTGGGACGTGAACTGGGTGCTCGACGAGGACAGCTCGATCCCTGACCTCGAGCGCTACCGGCTGAACGACCAGGAGCGCGAGTGGATCCAGGTCTGGGACGACCTGGTTCAGGCCCACCAGCAGAGCAAGGGGCGGCGCCTCCCCGGCTTTCCCCTCTGGTCCGACCTCTGGCAGCCGAACGGGATGCCGTCAGAGTTGGAGATCAGCGCGCTGCCCACGTGGAAGGCCGACTTCACCCGCAAGAACATCGCCTTCTACCGGGAGAACGAGGCAGTCATCGACGCCTGGCGTTCCGCCCACCCTTCGCTCGCCTCGTTCCCGGTCACCCGGCGCAAGCTCGAGTGGCAGGCGCAAGACTCCACGTCTCTCTGGGACACGGTCATGCACTTCCGCCCGTCGGGAATTCGCGCAAAGGCGGCCACCTACCTCCCTGCGCTCGTGGCTATCACGCAGACCTCCATCGTCGGGTCGCGACGGCGCCGGCTCACTCCGCACGAGGCTGCTCGCCTTCAGGGGCTCCCGCGCTCCTTCGCGTTCGCCAATCGGCGAGAAGCCGCGTCCTACAAGCAGGTGGGGAACGGCGTCGCGGTCGGGGCTGCTTGGTACGTGCTCCGCAGCCACGTCGAGAACGACGCTCACTCGTCTCGGCCGCAGATCCCGGAGCGCGTGCGGCAGGCGGTCCTCTCGGCCCCGCTCAACGGCAGCACCGATGCGCTCAACCCGTTGGCCCTCCAGCTGTACCCGGGTCCTCGGGCGGCTGCTGCGCTTTGACGGGTCGTCGGCGCCGACCGTCTAGAGCGTCGAGCACCGCCTCTACCTGGTCCGCTGCTTGAACGGCAGGGACGTGCTCCCAGATGCGCAACACCGCCCAACCTTCCTCGGCCAGGTGTTCGTCGGTGTCCCGGTCGCGACCATGGTTGGCCGCTAGCTTGGTGGCCCACCAACCGGAGTTGTGCGTCGGGGTCGTCCCGTGTTTTGGACAGCCGTGCCAGAAGCAGCCGTCGACAAACACGGCCAGCCGCGCCCGTGTGAAAGCGATGTCGATCGTGCGCCGGTTCCGCCCAGGAACGCGGACGACAACGCGATAGCGTCGGCCGCGTCTATGTAACTCTCTTCGCAGCGCGAGCTCGGGTTTGGTGTCGCGGCGCGCGGCCTGAGACATCCGCTTCGACAGCGAAGGATCGCTCGATCCTGGATGCACCGGGACGCTGAATGTCCTCTGCGTCCTATTGCTCACGAGGAACCCTGAGTCGGACCGTTATGGTGAAACTGAACTTGCGCATCACCTGCGTCGCCAGTCGACGAGCGTCATTAGCGAGACCTTTACTCGTCGTTCATCGGCCAAGGTAGAAGTGCACCGCTTCGAGGACCGCCGCCAGTCCTTTCAACGTCACGGTCCCACCTCTCGAATCGTAGTCGGGAAGCCAAACATCACCGGCTGATTCGACGATTGCCCGCGCGAGCTCGGGCTTGGTTAGATGCAGCGGAAGCCCCAGTCCCAGTTCTCTATTCACGAGATCAAAAATTTCTCTGGGCTCCGTGGACCCAGTAGACATCTTCGGAGCCTCGAGTCCGAAGACGCTGGCGATTTCTTCAACGATGTCCTGCTTGCGACCGCTCACAGCTCCTCTACTTCACCAAGGTGCTCGTGCAACTCGTCTACAGTTTGCCGAACCCAACCAAGGGCTACTTCGTCCGTCGTCTGTTCAACGGCGAGGCCCACGAGTCGGAGCCTGTCCAGCACCATGTACTTCAACGCGAGCTCGTCCCACACGGGGCCAACGGTAAGCGCCGCGGGTGTTGCAAGAGCTGTCTCGGGGTCCACGTCCATCGCTAACCAGGAGCTCCATAAGCGCCGGTCGATGTCTAGCCCTTTTGCTACCAGATTTTCCTGCAGGGTGCATTGAACCAGAAGCACCGGAAACCCTGATCGACGGTCGGGAAATGGACGCCAGCCAACGACGTCAACGCCTCCGTCCTTTCGGCGAGGTTGCCGGTAGCCGAGACCCACGGGAACCCCAATCTGTTGGGCTAGCCATTGAATCGCGAGGTCGAACTCAGGGGGTCGCCCGACGTCGGAAGGCCACCCGAAGCGAAGTGCTCTCCCGTTAACTCCCCATATGCTTTTTACCGCGTCGACAACAACAGACTCGAAGTGGACAGCCGATCCGTCGTCGGGGACGGCGCCTAGGTACTCGCGAACTGGGTTTCCAGGCGACAGCAGGGTCAGCAAAGCGTAGGTCGAACCGGTAGCGTGGTTCTCAGACCGCACGGCGTATTCACCGTGGATCTTGAAGGGATAACGAGAGCCCAGCAGGCTCGCTCTACGGCTCATCTCCCGAAGGCCGGCAGTCAGACGCTGGGGCTCTAGTCCTTGGCTCTTCTGGAAAAAGCCCAATAAGGCGTCAAGTCCGATGGGCCGCGGCCCTCTTACGAGTAGTGACACCTCGATCCAATCGGCGATGTGCTCGCGACCTCTGATGGTCACGTCGCAACGCGATCGGGGTCCTGGTCTACGACATTCCGCATAGACTCAAGAAGCGCTTCGAGGTCGGCGAGAAGCCCCACTACTTGAACATCTCCTGCATACTCAGCTAGATCGTCACCCGCTGCACCAAGGGCGTTCGTTGCGGCCGTCAAACGCTTGACAAGGCGTTCTCTGGGGTTCATGCCTGCGTTCTGGACCTGTTGCTTAGCCTCTTCGAGACTCTTCCCGGCCCGTAGCGACCCCAGACCGACCTCGCTGGCGACCACATTGCCGAGCGCGCTCATTTGTCGGGAATCGCTGATCACTGGCTCCGAGTCCTCATCTCCGAAGACCCACGAGATCAGCTCCCTGAGCTCACCGAGCTTGCCAGGGGGAACCGGCTTCGCGCCAGCAGACAGCCGAGAGCCCAGCGGCGCACCGATATGGTCACGAAGTTTCGTATTACTCATGGCGACAGTGAGTACAGAGAAAGCCTTCTCTACTTCACCGGTGCTGAGGCCCGCGTCCTCGGCTTGAGAAACTATAGCCTGATCACGGTAAAGGTCGGCGGCCTTGCTTTTCGTTATCCCGATTAGCTCGGCTACCTCGGATATCGATCTGCCCTCCGAAACACGACTTGCGATGAACCGAGCCTGCATGTAGGGCCGCCATGCCAACTTGCCGACGACGTGGGCTCGAGAGACCTCGACGTGCGTAGCCTCGCGATTCTCGTGGACCACAATTGGGACTTCCGTGGCAGGACTGACACCAGCCCTGTCTGCAACCTCGCTCCACCTACCGGGATCCGCGAATTCCGCTCGAATCTCGGGGTGGCTGAGGCCAAGTAGCGCCGTTAGTCTTCGATTGCCCTCGACGATGGTGAATCGGCCATGACCGGAGCGGATGGCGATGAGCGGCTCTGCTGCAAAGTAGCCATTGTCAGCTATTGATTGTGCGACCGCAAAGGCGTCAAACCCCATTTCGAGCACAACGGCGAGATCCGCCTGCTCGCCTCCCCGAAGTGATTCTGGCAGGCGGGGGTTGTACGGGTCTAATAGAAGGGTCGAGATGGGGGTGTGAAGGGCAACGCCCGAGCGCACCCCAGAGTTGGTTCCCATGCGAGTGTCCTCTGTCATCTGAGTTCAGCCTTTCGAACGACCTGTAGGTCACCGAGGTGGATGGCAAGCGTAAGAATTTCTGTCGTCGGGTCCGCGCGGCGCGCGACCCGATGCACCTGCACTACAAGTGAGGACGGATCGTCGGCGACGCCCCCAATAGCTCGATCGCCTGGATAGGCCGGTGCGGTGTCGTTTCGAGCTAGGTCTCGGCCTTGGAAGAGGTTCACGAAACCCGTTTCGACGTCCCACTTCCGTAGGCGCAGGTCGCCGTCGTCCTCCATGAGAATGACGGGAACTTCTCGATGCGGGTCCGGATGACGTTCGAGCGCTTCAACCACATCGCCGTATCGCCACGAAGGACCGTATTTGTCGGCACTCCAATTGGCCAGCAGCGACTGTCGAACCTGGTCAAGCGAGCACCGAAGCGTTCGAAAACTGAGGCGTCCATAATTCACATAAGGAGCGTTATATAGTCCTAGAGACTCGACCAGAGTTCGGTTCGTCTGTAGCGAAGTTGGATCTAGGCGTGGGAGCCGGATTGACGCCCACCCTTGACCTGCGTAAGACAACTGGCTGACGACGGAAGCACGAGTGGGTTTCATGCCCTCGGGAAGAAGAAGTCCAACTTCTCGTGCCCAGGTGTGCACGCTCCCACCGTTGTCTACGTGATCTTGAAGTTGAGCTCTGAGGTCGTACTCCGTAAACACGATCTCCCTGAGAGCTTTGATCGTGCGTTTGGTGGCGAAGAATTGGCAGTAGGGCAGTTGGTCGCGGCGGTAGCCGAAGGCTCGAGCCCGCTGCTCCAAGGTGTCCACTTGAGTGCTTGGAGGTCGATTCATGTAGGTCACTGTCAGCCCCTCGACGGTGAACCCCCTGTCGAGCTTGTTACCGCCGACCAATATATGAATGGGAGTAACGTTCCACTCGACCTTGTTGAGTGCGCTCGTGGAGTTGACGAGCCAGAGCGAAGTTTCACGGAGCACCCATCGAACGCGGTCCAAGAAAGGGCCGTCCGAGATGGTAGGTGCACCTCGTTCGGCTAGGATTTGACGCTCGCTCAGAAGGGCGCCAGGGAGGTCGTCCGCTGAGGTTGCGGCTGCCGCGGCGGCCCTCCACTTCTTGAGCTCCCTTTCCATGAGAAATCGGTAACGCTCCTGAACGTCATTGCGCTGGGTCGAATGAACTAACATGCTTATAGGGGCGGCGTCCGGCTGCAGCTCCGAGAGCGTTGCTGCTCCGGCGACGAATGACCCCAGGGCGGCCAATAGACTTTGGGGAAGTTGGAGCGGCAGGGTCTTCGCAGCTTGTTCATCCAGTAAGGGCACGTCGCGAATCACCTGGTCGGCGAATTCTACGAAGAACTCGCGGCCTCCGGTGTAACCGGTACCCGGTTCGAGGAACTCAACGAAGTCCGGACTGAGGAGGTCGTCGGCGTCTAGAAGAAGCGGAGCATAAGGAGTGGCCGTGTATTGCACGTAAAGATGCCGAGGGACTGTCCGACGCAGCACGCTTATGGCTTCGTAGGTGCGACTCTCGGCTGAACTGCTCGTGTTAAGCGACGCCTGATCTGCCTCGTCGTCAACAATGAGAACTGGGACGTCTGCTATGTCGGAAACTCCTTCTAGTGCCTCGGCAAGAGCGCGTATCCGACCAGCATGCTTCAGGACCGGTATGAGGATCGTCCTGCCGCCCGCGATCCTGTCACTCATCCGCCTCGAGGTTGTGCGGCCAGAAGGGTTGACCTCGACGATCCAGCGGTAATCTTGACGGCTATGAATCTCAAGAGCTAGCTCGAGGCGGGACCGATTCTGCTCAAGCAGTAGATTCGTACCACCAAGCAAAGCAATAACTATTTGATAGCCTTGGTCTGCGGCTGCAGCGATCAGTGCAGTGATTGAGGTTGTCTTGCCAGATTGGACGTACCCGAGAGCTAAGCCCGTTGAGCCGTGAACGCCGCTTCGCTGAGGGCCTTTGTCGAGGATTGCCAGTGCGGACTTCCATAGGCTCAGTCGGCTGTCCCGGTCGACGCGATCGCTGAGCCGCTGGTCTAGCCTCTGGGACTCGTTGCTGCTGGTTACCGCATGGGTCGTCATCGATTCTCCTGTTATCAGCGCTGTGCGACGTACTTTGTGCCAGTTTCCCAAACGTGCTCGGACTAACACGGCTGAAGGGGAATCGGGTGCGTTCGCCTTCCTCCAATAGTCGTAGCCGTGAAAGCTTGCAGTAGGGCCAGCATCCGTTACATAGCGTCGGACGAAATCCCATATATCGTCGTCGGTCCAATGCGATTGGTAGTTTCGCCCAACACGTTGCGAAGCCTCGACGTCAGCCATTCGGCAGGCCTGGGCCCATCCGTAGACCTGGTCAATGCGGGCTGCGCTCGGACCAACCACCTCGCCCTCGTTTAGAAGATTTTGGTACGCGGTGCGAGACAGGGGCCACTCGAAGGTTGCGGCAAGCCTAAGGGCCTCAAGTGTTTCGGCCGGAGACCAGCGGCTCGCACTTGCTCGGGCTAGGCCAAGGTAGGAGGTCAGGCTTCGGCCACCGATTCGACGAGCGGTTTGCTCGTCCGTTGCGGTCAGGGTAGCGACGTCGTAAAGCGACTCGGCCAGCCCAGTCCTCGCGGCATAGAAGAGGCGCTCTCGCAAGCCCTCCTCGGCTTCTTCGCGCTGGCTGAAGCGGGCTCCTCGGACATCGCTCTGCGAAACGCCACCTTGCCTGGAGACGATCTGACGTACGCGCTCAGCTGAGATTGAGAACCTGCTCGCGATCGTCTTGAGGGGCTCTCCGGATCGGCGCAGCTCAAGTATGGCGCGGTCGCGTTGAAGGTTCACCTGACGTCCTGCGGCGCCCCGTCTGGTCGCGGCCGGAGCCGAGACCTGTCGAAGACAAGGCAATGGGGTCCAGACCTGAACCCTAAGCGATCTGCGGACGCAGCAGCTTGTGCCGGAAGCCGTGCCGGGACGTCCTCATCCACGTTGTCGCTCCTCAGATCGTCCTAATAATGACGCAACACACACAATGAGCAGCCTCAGTATGTACGCATGGGGGCTGTCAACAGCCGGAGATCGCGAAACTGAGGCCATCTGGAGTCAGACTAAGAGTTTGGGGTCGCCAGCCGGAGAGCATGGGCAACGTACGCCTAGTGCCTCAGGCCGAGCCGAGTAGGAGCAGCAGCGACGGCCGTGCGCGTTTTCGTGGTGGAGCCAAGGGGACTCGAACCCCTAACCCCCTGCTTGCAAAGCAGGTGCGCTACCAATTGCGCCATGGCCCCGGACCGGCTCGGCCGGACGCTAGATCCTACGTCGGGAAGGTCCTCGGCTGCGAGCCCGAACAAGCAGACCTAGCCTCCTCAGGAGCCGACTTCGCGCCGCTTCTCCTCGGCGCCGGGGCTTGAATCGCCCACCTGAAGGTCTGAACAAGGACGCGGCACAGAGGGCGCACAGAGTCGAAACCGTCAGTGCGACGACCTACCATCGAGCCCATGTGGTCGCAGCGCGAGGTGATCGACTACGCCTTGCAGCGGCGTCGGACGCTGGAGGGGCTCAAGAGGCCCGGCAAGCGGCTGGCGAAGCTCGACGCGTGCGACGCGGACCCCATGCTCCTCCGGGCGGCGAAGTACCACGGTGAGCAGGCCAAGGTGCCGTGCCCGGTGTGCGAGTCGACCGAGATGTACAACCTCAGCTACACGTTCGGCGATCAGCTCGGTCAGTTCTCGGGGCGCATCAAGCCGCCAGCGGAGCTGGAGGAGATGGCGCACTCCTACGGCGAGTTCAAGGTCGTCGTGGTCGAGGTCTGCCTCCGCTGTAGCTGGAACCACATGATCGTCTCCTACCTCCTGGGCGACGGGGTGAAGCGCAAGCCGCCTCGCCGCCAGCAGACCGTCGAGGACATCTATGGCTGACTCGTCCTGGGGACCGGTGGCCAAGCACCCGGTCGGCGCGCCCAAGCGGGGCAGCGTCCGCTGGTTCCGCCGCGTGATGGGTGCGATCGCGATCCTTGTCGCGCTCTGCGTTGTCGCGGGAGCCGGGGCGGTCGCGTACGGCTACACCACGACGCAGCTGCCCAACCCCAACAAGGACTTCGAGACGGCGACGACGTTCGTCTACTGGGGCGACGGCAAGAGCGAGCTGGGCGACTTCGCCATCCAGAACCGGCAGCCGCTCGACTTCGACGAGATGCCGGAGACGATCAAGCAGGCCGTCGTCGCCGCGGAGAACCGCACCTTCTGGACCGACAAGGGCGTCTCGCTGCGCGGCATGGCGCGGTCGGCGTACGTCATCGCCAAGGGCGGGAGCCTGCAGGGCGGCTCAACGATCACCCAGCAGTACATCAAGATCCTCTACCTCAACAGCGAGCAGACGGTCAGCCGCAAGTACCGCGAGCTGTTCCTCGCCTACAAGCTCAGCCAGCAGAAGAGCAAGCAGGAGATCCTGCAGGGCTACCTCAACACCATCTACTTCGGGCACGGCGCGTACGGGATTCAGGCCGCGAGCCAGGCGTACTTCAAGGTCGACGCCAAGAAGCTGACCGTCCCGCAGGCGGCGGTGCTGGCCAGCGTCATCAACAACCCGACGGCCTTCGACCCGGACGAGAAGGCCAACCGCACGCGGCTGCTCGACCGCTACCGCTACGTCATCGGTTCTATGGCCGAGACCGGCGACATCACGGCGGAGCAGGCGGCCAAGTACGCCAAGGGCCTGCCCAAGTTCCCGAAGGTGTCGGTGAACGAGCGGTACGGCGGCCCGAACGGCTTCCTGCTCAAGATGGTCGAGCAGGAGCTGACAACGGCCGGCTTCTCGTCCTCGGACATCCAGGGCGGCGGCCTGAGGGTCACCACGACCTTCCACGAGGACGACCAGAAGGCCGCGATCAAAGCGGCCGAGGACACCACGGAGCAGGCCGCGAAGGCGTCGGGCGAGAAGGAGTCCGGGCTGCACGCGGCGGTCGCGTCGGTCGACGTGAGCTCCGGTGACGTGCTCGCGCTCTACGGCGGCCCCGACTACGTCGAGAACTCGCGGAATTGGGCCACCACGGCGCGGCCGACCGCGTCGACGTTCAAGA
The DNA here is from genome assembly GCF_014193425.1 of Microlunatus antarcticus. Classification (NCBI taxonomy): domain Bacteria; kingdom Bacillati; phylum Actinomycetota; class Actinomycetes; order Propionibacteriales; family Propionibacteriaceae; genus Microlunatus; species Microlunatus antarcticus. The sequence goes on from NZ_JACHZG010000003.1 coordinate 32,188, forward strand.
CGTTCACCCTGGCCGCCGGCCTCGAGAACGGCTTCAGCCTGCGCTCCGGGTTCCAGGGCAACACCTGGCAGATCCCGGGCGACCCGATCCCGGTCCGCAACGAGTACAGCCAGAACTACGGCTACAGCGTGAACCTGATCAAGGCCATGGCCGACTCGATCAACACCGCCTTCGTCGACCTCATCCGGCAGCTGCCGGACGGCAAGGAGAAGACGCTCGCGATCGCCGAGAAGGCCGGCGCGCCCAAGACGCGCGGCTGGGACGCCGCCGAGCGGAACATCCCGATCGGTACGCCCGAGGTGAGCCCGCTCAACCAGGCGAGCGCGTACGCGACCTTCGCGAACGGTGGCGTGCACGTCGCGCCTCACGTGGTCAAGGAGGTCAAGGACGCCGACGGGAACGTCCTCTACAAGGCCGCCCCGCAGGAGGACCGCGCCGTCAGCGGGGACGTGGCCGACGACGTCACCTACGCGCTGTCGAACGTGGTCAAGGACGGCACGGCCCGGGCGGCGTCGAGCCTGGGGCGCCCGGTCGCGGGCAAGACCGGCACCAACGGGGTCGAGGACGGCAGCGGCGACAACATCGTCAACTCGTCGTGGTTCGTCGGCTACACCCACCAGATCTCGACGGCCGTCATGTACGTCGCGGGCAAGAGCGGCAGCGCCAGCCTGGACCCCTACCGCCGACCGGGTGACAGCACGTTCTTCGGGGCGACGTACCCGCTGCAGACGTGGGTGAGCTACATGCAGACGGCCACGGACGGGCAGGACGTCGAGAAGTTCGACGACCCGGCGTACGTGAACTCCTACCAGGAGCCGACCTACACCCCGCCGGCCCCGCCGCAACCGGGCCAGCCGCCGACGCCGATCCAGCCGCCCAACCCGCCCGAGCCGCCGAGCGTTCCGGCGCAGCCGAGCGTCACACCCTCGAACCGGCCGACGCCGGGTGGGACGGTCACGCCGCGTCGCTGAGGCTCGCCAGCAGGTCGGCGGCGGGGGCGAAGAAGAGGGTGCCCGTCGTCGCGGTCGAGACGTCGAGGATGCGGTCGTACATCCCGAGCGGGTCGCCCAGGAACATCCGCCGCAGCATCGTGAGGGTGACCGAGACCGAGCCGGCGTAGCCGATGAAGTAGGTGCCGAACTCGCCCGAGCCGGCGCGGCCGAAGGGCATGTTGTCGCGCAGGATCGCCCGCTCGACGCCGCCGACCTCGAGCGTGGCGAGGGTCTTGTGGGCCTTCTGCCCGGTCTCCGCGTCGGGGCGCTCGACGTTGTCGGCCTTGTCCCGGCCGACGATCTCGGACTGGAGGTCGGCGCCGTACGAGGCCCAGGTCGCGAGGTCGTGCAGGTACTTCTGCACGACGACGTAGCTGCCGCCGGCGAAGTCCGGGTCCTCGTCGCCGATCAGCGCGGCCTCGGTGGCCTCGGCGCCGACCGGGTTGGCCGTGCCGTCGACGAAGCCGAGCAGGTCGCGCGCGTCGAAGTAGCGGAACGCGCTCGTCTCGTCGACCACCGTGACGCTGTCGCCGAAGGCGGCCATGACGATGCGGACGAACTCGAAGCAGAGGTCGGAACGCTCGGCCCGGACGTGGAGGAGCAGGTCGCCGGGCGTGGAGGGAGCGACGTTCTTGACGGCGTCGATGCGCGGGAACCGCCGCAGCTGCTGGGGCCGGTGACCGGGGGAGAGCCGGTCCAGGCGTCGCTGCCGATGCCGACCACGCAGGAGAGCCGGGCGGACAGGTCGCGGAACCCGACGGTCTTGAGCAGGTCGTCGATCCCGGAGATCGTGTCGCGCGCAGTGGCGAGGTCGTCGTCGCCGGGCCCGATCTCGAGCACGAGGAACGTGGCGGACTGGCTGAGCGTCGCCTCGATCGTCTGGGCGGCGATCGGGACCCGGTCCCAGGAGGCGGCTGGCATGGTCGGAAGTCAACCACCGCGACAGGCTCCGCTGGTAGGTTCTCGCGGTGCCCAGGGTCTCCGCGAAGCCGGACCCGGCGAACGTTCAACCCGCGCGGACGGACGGCTTCGTCGCCGCGATGAGCGAGCGGCTCGGCGGCCCGCTCGGGCGCTACGCGGAGCTGGTGCGGACGTGGTGGAGCCCGGCCCGGGTGATCCTCGCGGTGGCGACGCTGACGTACGTGGTCGGGATGGTCTTCCGGATCCCGTGCCGGATCACCGTGGCGGGGCAGGTGCCCGACGCGTTCCGGCGGCTCTGCTACTCCGACATCGGCCTGCTCTACGCCGACCGCGGGCTCCTGCAGGGCAACACCCCGTACCTCGACTCCGGCAGCTATCAGGTCCTGGAGTACCCGGTGCTGACCGGGTGGTTCCTCGAGCTGGAGCGGCGCATCACCGGCTGGCTCGGCGCGCCGTCGGGCACCGACCTGACCGCGCAGCAGGCCGTCGACGCGACGCTCACCTTCGTCGACGTCAACCAGGTGCTGCTCGGGGCGCTGTTCCTCGTCGCGGTGTGGGCGCAGGTCCACACCCAGATCGGCCGGCCGTGGGACGCGATGATGCTGGCCGCCGCGCCGACCGTCGCCGCCGCGTCGCTGGTCAACTGGGACCTGCTGCCCGTCGCCCTCACCGCGGCGGGCGTGCTGGCCTGGAGCCGTCGCCGCCCGGGCCTCGCCGGGGTCCTGCTCGGGCTCGGCATGGCGGCGAAGCTCTATCCGGTCTTCCTCCTCGGCCCGCTGCTCGTGCTGTGCCTGCGCTCGGGGCGGATGCGGGCGTACGGCGTCCTGCTCGTCGGCTTCGTCGTGAGCTGGCTCGTGGTGAACCTGCCCGTCCTGGTCCTCGCACCGGACGCGTGGCTGAGCTTCTGGACGTTCAACGCCGACCGGACGGGTGACTTCGGCTCGATCTGGTACGTCTTCTCGCTCGCCGGGCACCCCGTCCCGCACCTGAACGAGGTAAGTGGCGGTCTGTTCGCGCTCGGCTGCCTGCTCGTCGCTGCCCTCGCGCTGCTGGCGCCGAGGAGGCCCCGCTTCGGGGCGCTCGCGTTCCTCGTGGTGGCCGCGTTCCTGATGACGAACAAGGTCTACTCCCCGCAGTACGTGCTGTGGCTGCTGCCGTTCGTCGTCCTGGCCCGGCCCCGCTGGCGCGACTGGTGGGTCTTCACCTTCGGCGAGCTGTTCTACTTCGTGGCCATCTGGTGGCACCTCGGCGGCGAGCTCGGGCCGGGCGACGGCGGTGCGGACCGCGTCTACTGGCTCGCCGTCGTGCTGCGCCTGGCGACCGAGGCCTGGATCGTGATCATGGTCGTCCGCGACGTGCTGCGCCCGGAGCGGGACCCCGTCCGCAGCCCTTCGACAGGCTCAGGGAACGTCGACGACCCGACCGGCGGGGTCCTCGACGGGGCGCCGGACGCGCCGTGGCGTACGCGGCTCTTCGCCCGGACGAGGCTGTCGGCGTGACCGCGACCACCGCAGCGCCGACGACGGTCGAGCCGACGCGCGACGGCACGCGCCTGGTCGTCCAGGCCTGGCTGGCCAGCCGCGGGCTCATCGCGCTCGTCGGGCTCGTGCTGGCGGTCAGCACCGGCCGCAGCGTCACCGAAATGGTCAGCAACTGGGACGTGCAGCACTTCAGTCGGCTCGCGGCGGGCGGCTACTGGGCCGACGCGGACGGGACGCTGATGGCGTTCTTCCCCGGCTTCCCGGGGCTGCTCGCCCTCGGGTTGGGCGTCGGCGTCCCGGTCGCGGTCACCGGGGTCGTCGTGTCGCTCGCCTGCTCGGCGGTCGCGGCCGGTGCGCTGGCCCGGCTGGGCGGACCGGCGGCCGCGGTGGCGTGGCTGTTCGCCCCGACCGCCGTGTTCACGGTCGTGCCCTACACCGAGTCGCTGTTCTGCGCCGCGGCCTTCTGGGCCTGGGAACGCGCCCGGTCCGACCGCTGGGTCGCCGCCGTGCTGCTGGCGGCCGTCGCCTGCTCGGTCCGGGTCTCGGGGCTGTTCCTCATCGGCGCGCTGGCGGTCATGATCATCACCACGCCGAGGGTCGCCGCCGTCGTACGCGCACGTCGCCTCGCGCTGCTGCTCGTGCCGGCCGCCGTGATCGGGGTCTTCGCCACCTACCTGCACGCGCTCACCGGCAGCTGGACCGCCTGGTACCACGCGCAGTCCACGGGCTGGGTCCGCGAGCTGACGTGGCCGTGGCAGTCGTTCCTCAACACGATCCCCGCGGTCGTGCCCGGCGCCTACGCCGACCACCCCTGGTGGGCGGCCGTGTTCCGCGGCGAGATGGTGTCGATGGCCGTCGGCCTGCTCGTCGTCATCTGGGCCCTGGTCCGCAGCGTCAAGCTGCTGCGCGCGGGCAAGCGTCCGCTGTGGGGCGAGGCGGCGTGGGTCGGGGTGCAGGTGCTGGCGTTCTCGCTCTCGTACTGGTTCTTCTCCGTCAACCGCGCCACGCTGCTCTGGTTCCCGCTGTGGATCATGCTCGCCGAGTGGACCCGGCGCCGACCAAGGACAGCCGCCGCCGGCGTACGGCACCGCAGCCTCGTGGGCGTCGCCTTCGCGCTCGAGGTCGTGCTGATGCTCTGGTGGAGCTGGCTCTTCTTCACCGGCCACTGGGCCAGCTGAGCCTTCACCCCTGGGGGTGGTCCAGCCCGTACGATCCGAGCGTGTCCTCGCGTGTCCTGGTCCTGAGTGCGAGCGTCGGCGCCGGCCACACGATGGCCGCCGACGCCGTGGCCGCTGCGTTCCGGACGCACCCGGACGTCGAGGAGGTCATGCAGCTCGACGTCCTGCGCACGACGAACGAGGTCTACCGCCTGCTGTACGACGACGGCTACTTCGCGCTCGTGAAGACCGTGCCCTGGCTCGTCGGCTGGGGGTACGACAAGAGCGACCAGCCGTTCAACATGGCCCGTGCGCTGAAGGCGTGGGACCGCATCAACAACCTCGACACCGTCCGGGTGATCAAGGAGTTCCGCCCGACGACGGTCGTCTGCACGCACTTCCTGCCGCTGCGGATCATGTCGCTGCTCGTCTCGCAGGGTGCGCTCGACTGCTCGGTCAGCGCGGTGACGACCGACTACGACTTCCAGGGCCTGTGGCTGGCGGGCGCCTTCACGCGGATGTTCGTCGCGCGCGAGGAGACCCGCGACCACCTCGTCGCCATCGGGGTGCCCGAGCGCCGCCTCACGGTGTCCGGCATCCCGGTCCGGGCCGGGCTCGACGCGCCGGCCGACCGTACGGCCCTGCTGCGCAAGCACCGCCTGCGGGACGACCGGCCGACCGTCCTGATCTCCGCCGGCGCGGCGGGCGGCGACTACGTCCAGGCGATCGTGGCGCAGGTCCGGCGCATCGCGACGCCCCACCAGCTGGTGGTGGTCTGCGGCCGGAACGCCGCGCTCAAGGCCTCGATCGACGCCCAGACCTTCGGCGACGAGTCGGTCCGCGTCATCGGCTACACGACGGAGATGCCCGAGCTGCTGGCCGTGGCGGACCTGTTCGTGGGCAAGCCCGGTGGGCTTTCGTCCTCGGAGTGCATGGCCGTCGGCCTGCCGATGGCGCTGGTCAACCCGATCCCGGGCCAGGAGGTGCGCAACAGCGACTTCCTCACCGAGGAGGGCGCGGCCGTCCGCTGCAACTACGAGACGACGGTCGGGACCAAGATCGAACGGATTCTTGCCAACCCTGCCCGGCTGGCGGCCATGTCCTCGGCTGCAAGGCGGATCGGGTTCCCGTCCGCGGCGCAGACGATCGCGGACCAGGTCCTCGACGACGTCGACTCCTCGCTCTGGATCACCCGCTCGGCGCAGAAGGCGATGCTGCGGGTGGCGGAGGCCGGGCACCCGCTCGAGGACGCCCGCCCGGCGCGGACCCTCGCGATCCTGGCCGACGCCAAGACGGGCATGCCGGTGGCCGTCGTCACCGACGACGAGGTGAGCCGGGTCGACGACTACTTCGACGGGCGGCTCCGTTACGGCGAGGAGGTTCTCGTCTCCCTCGACCAGCTGTCCCGGCGCAACCGGCTCGCGCTGCGCGTACGGCCCAAGACCGACCCGCACCTGCTGCTGGTGCTGCGCCGCCTGATCGGCGACCGTTCCGGGGTGGCGCTCCGCGTCGAGCGGACCGCCGGCGTCTGACCGCCTCGGTCCTAGCCGCCCGGACTGAACCGCCCGGGACCAGAGGAGCGGAGCCGTCTAGTTTGAGCGGATGGACTACCGCCAGCTGGGAGCCTCCGGGCTCCGCGTCTCGACCATCACCCTGGGCACCATGGGCTTCGCCGGAACCGGCTGGGCCCAGCCCGTCGGCAACCTCGACGTCGACGGTGCCCGCCGTCAGATCTCCCTGGCCCGTGACGCCGGGGTCAACCTCTTCGACACCGCCGATGTCTACTCGGCCGGCCAGTCCGAGGAGATCCTCGGCGCCGCGCTCGGCTCGGACCGCGACGACGTGCTCGTCGCGACGAAGGTCCGCATGCAGATCGGGGACCTCGACGGCCCCAACGACCTCGGGCTCTCCCGCTACCACATCGTCCGGGCGGTCGAGGGCAGCCTCAAGCGCCTCGGCACCGACCACATCGACCTTTACCAGGTGCACGAGTGGGACGGCCAGACCCCGCTGGAAGAGACCATGGCGGCGCTCGACACCCTCGTGAAGTCGGGCAAGGTCCGCTACATCGGCGCCTCCAACTACACCGGTTGGCAGCTGATGAAGGCGATGTGGACGGCCGACAAGGCGGCGA
>NZ_JACHZG010000004.1 GCF_014193425.1 Microlunatus antarcticus
ACGCCTAGCCGTCAGGCCGCACCGCGGGGCCCGGCCTGAGATCCGTCACGGCGATCGACGACGCTCGCCAGGTCGCCGCCCGGACGCCGGTCCGATCGTGATCGACACGTCGGATCTCAGGGGCGGGACGTCCGGCGGTCGGTCCAGTCGAAGACGAGGTCGCGCCGGGCGATGCGCCAGCCCTCGTCGGTCCGGCGGAACTCGTCGAGGTAGCGGATCGCCATCACGATCAGAACCCGTTCGCCCTGCTCCCGCGTCAGGTGGTGGGCGAGGCAGTACGAATCACCGCTGGCCGTGTCGCCGTCGAGCGAGACCGTGCTCTGCGCGTTGGGGTAGGTCGTCGCGTCGTACTGCCGGATCAGGTGGTCGAACGTCGCCGCGAGGTCGGCCCGCCCGGTGATCACCTGGTCGGCCTCATGGGTCGTCGGGTCGCCCTGGAACAGCCGCACCTGGCCGTCCTCGGTGAAGACCCCCGCCTGCGCCTCGGGCTCGCGCCGGTCGGCGTGGTGGGCGTACGCGTCGACCAGCTCCCGGATCGCCAGGCGGTCGATCAGCGACGACGCGTCGGACATCAGTCGCCCAGCAGCAGCGTGTAGATCTTCTTGATCAGCCCGTCCTCGACGAGGGCGATGTCGACGCCCTGCACCACGGGTGGCTGCCCCGCCGGGCCGAAGCCCCAGGCCAGGTAGCCGAGGTCGTGGTTGACGCGGGCCGGGCCGACGGCGGTGAAGACGAAGCCCGGCGAGGAGTCGAGGATCCCCTGGGCCTTCGCGCTGACGGCCTCGTGACCGGAGACGGCGTCGTCCGGGTCGGAGAAGTGGACGTCGGCCGCGTACGTCCGCCGCACGGCCTCCATCCGCCGGTCGGCGTCCCGTTCGCCGAACACCTCGAAGAGGTTGGCGTGCATGAGGTCCTCGATCGTGGCCATGGCCGTCCTTCCGGTCGCTCCGCCGGTGGTCCGGCCTCGGGCTCGACGCTAGGCCTCGATGTATGACACGTCAAGCATCTTGAAGAACCCGCGGAGCGACTAGCCACCGGGCGTGGGCGCGCAGGCCGAGGAGTGACTACCGTCGAGACGTGGAACCCGAGGCCGACGAGCGCGACGGAGCGCTCGACCCGTTGGAGCTGCGGGCGTGGCGCGGGCTCATCGAGACCACGGCGCTGCTCCGGCGACGTTCCGACCAGCTGCTCCAGGCCGACTCCGGCCTCTCGGGCAGCGACTACCCCGTGCTGGTGACGCTGCACGAGGTCGGCGACGAGGTCGTCCGCTCGACGGAGCTGGCCGAGCGGATCGGCTGGGAGCAGAGCCGCCTCTCCCACCACCTCGCTCGCATGGAACGCCGCGGCCTCGTCGAGCGGCGTCGGCACGCGGCCGACAACCGCGGTTCCGAGGTGTTCATCACCGACGAGGGGCGCGCCGTCTTCCTCGCCGCCGCCCGAGGGCACTCGCGTACGGTCCGGACGGACTTCGCCGACGTGCTCAGCCGGCCGCAGCTCGAGGCGCTCGCGGACGCGATGGAGACGCTCGCGAAGCACTTGACGACCTCGCCCGTCCCTGGCCGGGCGACCGCCGACTGATCGACCACCCCGGCCTGGCACCCTCGACAGGGCCGGCCGTACGTGGTTTGGCCGAGACCCCGAGAGGAACGGCGATGACCGCAGCGGCCGACATCAACTTCTACTTCGACCCGGTCTGCCCGTTCGCCTGGATGACGAGCAAGTGGATCCGGGTCGTGCAGAGGCAGCGCAGCTACACCGTCGACTGGCGCTTCATCTCGCTGCGCCGCATCAACGCCCACCTCGACTACGACACGCACTTCCCGCCCGAGTACGAGGCCCAGCACACCGCCGGACTCCGCCTCCTCCGGGTGGCGTCGGCCGCCCGGGAGCAGCACGGGCGCGACGCGGTCGGACCGTTGTACGCGGCCCTCGGGGCGAGGGTCTTCGAGACAGCTCCCGACGAGGGGCGCACCCCCGGCTGGCAGTCGGGGCCGGAGCTGGTCGCTGCCGCGCTCACCGAGGCCGGGCTGCCTGTCTCGCTCGCCGACGCCCTCGACGACGCAGCCAGAGACGACGGGATCCGGGCGGAGTCGGACGAGGCGCTGGCGCTGACCGGCACGGACGTCGGGACGCCGATCATCCACGTCGAGCCGCCGCACGGCGTCGCCTTCTTCGGCCCGGTGATCAGCCGGCTGCCCGACGAGGCGCAGGCCGCCGAGCTGTGGGACCACGTCATCGGTCTGGCTCGGTTCCCCGGCTTCACCGAGCTCAAGCGCAGCCTCCGCGAGCAACCCCAGCTGCCGTCGTTCGGCGTCCCGGCGGACGAGGTGGGCGCGACCGAGGACTGGCACGCTGGAAGCCGCCGCCTGAAGCGCTAGCCGACCGGTCGACGCGGTCGATCACGGCCCGAGGCTCCGCGCCCTTCCCCGGACGGCTGTCCCGGTGGGCCCCGTGGGGATCGAACCCACAACCCGCGGATTAAAAGTCCGCTGCTCTGCCAGTTGAGCTAGAGGCCCGGAGCCTGGTCGACCCAGGTCCGAGCGCTCAGCCTAGACGTCACCCGACGGGCGGGACTCGAGCAGAGCGAGGTCGCGCTCGGCGAACAGGCGGTGGGCGTACTCCTCGTCCAGCACCACGCTGAGGCACTGCCGGACGGTCTCGCCCGCCGGCGGCCAGGGGCCGTCGACCACGACCTCCGGCACGGTGTCGAGCTGCGCGTCGGTGAGGTCGTCGAGCACGCGTCGCACCATCGCCTGGCTCTCGGCGCGGACCGCGAGCACCTCGTCGAGGTTCGGCCGGACCTCGCGGTCGCGCGGCAGGTTCCAGTCGTCCGGCGCCTCGTCCCAGGGCAGCGCGAGCGGGTGCCACGGAGTCGGGTCGCCGAGCACGCCACGGCCGACCCAGGACTGGGTCGCGAAGACGAGGTGGCGCAGCGTCTGGACGAACGACCACTCCCCTTCCACCGAGTCGTGAAGGCGTTCGGGCGGGAGAGCCCGGGCGCGGGCGACCGTCTCGGCCCAGCGCCGCTCGAGCAGGTCCCACCCCCGCCGGAAGCCGTCGGCGTCGCTCGGGTGCACGAGCGGCCGCTCGGGGTCGCGGCGGTCGAGCTCGGCGTCGACGAGCGGGACCACGTCGACGTCGTTGATCACCACGTTCTCGAGATCACCGGCGGTGATCGTCACGTCCACCAGGTCGGAGCCGCTGATGGTGACGCGGCGGAGGTTCGCGCCCCGGAACGTCGCCCCGTCGAGGTCGACGTACGTGAACTCGGCGCCCGTCAGGTCGACCGCCCGGGACGTGGCCCCGAGCATCCGGCGCTGCTCGAACCGGGGCACGGCGGGCTCGTGCCCCTCGCCGTCGTCGACCGCCCCGACCGGCACCCAGTCGGGCGGCGGGTCCTCCCCCACCCGTCCGTCGACGGCCTCGCTGAGCAGGTCCGCGTGGCCGGTGTGGCGGCCGTACTCCTCGAGCAGATCGAAGAGCAGCCGGCGCAGGCTCGTCACCAGGCCCTGGTCGGAGCCGAGGTGCACCCGCTGGTTTAGGCCGCCGTCAGCGACGGCGGCAGCGAAGCGTGCGCGGCTCCGCTCGACCGCGGCGTCGTAGAGCGCGTAGAGGAAGGCGGGCTCGTCGTCAGCCGCCGTCCACTCGAGGTGGGGCCCGTCCATCCCGGGCATGGACGTCCAGGGCTCGCCGAGCGGTTCACCGGTCAGCTTGACCGTGGACTGCACGTCCTCGACCAGCGCGAGGTGCTTGAGCAGCCCGCCGAGCGTCACGGTCGAGGCGCCTACCGTCGTCGTCAGACCGGCCCGCCCGCGTCCGTCGGCCTTCCACCGGAACGTCGCCCGCTGCCGGTCGAGCGCACCGAGCAGGTGCTCGACCTCGGTGCCACTCAGCGGCGGTTCCCAGGGTGGTGCTGCCTCGGTCTCGGCCATGGGTCGAACCTAGGACGCCGACCCACCGGCTGTCAGCCCCTGCGGCGCTCCCGCCAACGGGCCACCACGGCGTCGACGTCGAGCGTCGCGGTCACCACCGGCGGGCCGTCCACGCGACGGCGGTGGGAGTCGAGGATGCGGTCGTTCAGGGCCTCGACGACGTCGCGTACGGCGCCCTCCGTCCGGCAGTCGGCGACCGTCTCGTCGATCTCCCGGGCCTCGCGCCGGAGCTGGAGCGAGGTGGGCAGTGGCATGCGCAGGTTCTCGCGCTCGAGCAGCCCCTTGACCCACCAGTCCGGGTCGCGGTCGCCGAGCTTGAGCGGCTGCCCCTGGCCGGGCAGGTCGTCGAACTCGCCCCGCTCCATCGCCTCGCGGATCTTTCGCTCGGCTATGGACTCCACGCGTGTGCCGGGCTGGGCTCCCCACCATCTCGCCACGCCTCCAGCCTACGAGCGGTGTGGCAGTCTGACCGGGTGCAGCCGTGGGTGATCGTGATGATCGCGGTCGTCGTCGTCGCCGCGGCACTCACCGTCTACGGCGCCCTCTCCGACCGCGCCAAGAACCGTCGCCGTGCCGCCGAGATGCTCGGGCCGCCGAAGCGCGACATCCCCAACCTGCCGACGGAGGCCCGCTCCCCGGCGTACGTCACCGAGGCCCAGGCCCGGCGACGCCCGGAGGGTGCACCCTTCGACAAGCTCAGGGAACGCGGCCGGGACGAGCCCGTCGGCACGCACGACGAACGCCGCCTCGACGTCGGTTACGCCTCCGCGGCCTTCGTGATCACCCCGGGCGCCCGCGACGTCGTCCTCGACGACGCGCTCGTGCTCGTGTGCGCCGACGGGGTCGAGACGATCCGCGAGCTGCTGCCGGCGCTCGAGCAGGCGATCCGGTCCAGCCGACCGCTCGTCGTCGTCGCCCCGACCATCGCCCCGGACGTGCTCGGAACGCTCGAGGTCAACGCGATCCAGGGGAAGGTACCCGGGGTCGCGGTACTCGCGGACGACGCCGTCCGCACCCAGGTCGCCGAGGCGACCGGTGCTGTGCCGGTCGACGCGACGGACCGACGTTCCGGGTGGCTCGACCCGCAGTCGCTGGGGCACGCGGCCCGCTGGACCAGCACGCGTACGACGAGCCGGATCGCGCCGAGCGTCCGGACGGGAGCAGCAGGATGACCGAGCACGACCAGCGCAGCCGCTTCGCCTACGTCTGCGCGCTCACGCCGCTGATCTTCGGCACGACCTACCTGCTGACCACGAACTTCCTGCCCCCGGACCGGCCGCTGCTCGCCGCCCTGATGCGGTCGCTGCCCACCGGCATCGCGCTGGTGATCGGGAGCAAGCTGCCGAACCGTCAGTGGCTCGTCCGCTTCCTGATCTTGTCCGTGCTGTGGGCGTCGGCCGTGTTCCCGCTGCTGTTCTTCGCGGCCTACCACCTGCCCGGCGGGGTCGCCGCGGTGATCAACTCGCTCGGACCGATCTGCGTCATGATCGTCGCCGTCCCGATCCTGGGGACGGCGATCCGGCGCGTCCAGCTGCTCGCCGGGGCGCTGGGCGTGGTCGGCGTCGCGCTGCTCGTGCTGCGTTCGAACGCCAAGCTCGACGGCCTCGGGATCCTCGCCATGGTCGCCGTCGTGATCATGATGGCGTTCGGGACCGTGCTGATGAAGCGCTGGGGCAACCCGCCCGGCATGGGGCCGATCCGGGTGACGGGCTGGACGTTCCTCTTCGCCGGGATCACGCTGCTGCCGTTCACGCTCGCGTTCGAGGGGCTGCCGAGCTCGGTCACGCCCCGGGAGGTCGGCGGCCTCGTCTACCTCGTGCTGATCAGCGGGATCTTCGCGTACGCGCTGTGGTTCTGGGGGATCGGTCAGCTCACGGCCGCGTCGGTGACGTTCCTGGGGCTGCTCAACCCGATCATGGCCGCGCTGCTCGGCTGGTGGGTGCTCCACCAGCGGCTCAACGCCCTCCAGCTGCTGGGCGCCGCCCTCGTGCTCGTCTCGGTGGTCCTGGGTCAGCAGCGCCGCCGGCGTACGACGGTCGCCGAGCCCAAACCGGTCGCCGAGCTCACCACCCCTCGCTGAGCGCGTCGCGCTAGCGGGCGAGCAGCTGGTTCATCTGGTCGATCTCGGCCTGCTGCGACGTGATGATCGACTGCGCCAGCGCCTTGGCGTCGGCGTTCTCGCCCTGGGCGACCTCGGTCTGCGCCATCGCCACGGCGCCCCGGTGGTGGCGGACCATGCCCTGCAGGTAAAGGGTCTGCGCCGTACGACCGTCCGCCTCACCGAGGGCGTTCATCTCCTCCGCGCTCATCATCCCGTCGTCCATGCCGCCCATGCCGCCCCCGTCATTCGTCTCCACCCCGGCGCCCCACGCGCTCAGCCAGCCGCGCATCTGCTCGATCTCGGGCGCCTGCTCGGCCTTGATCCGGCTGGCCAGCGCCGTGACGTCGCCGTCGATCCCGGGCTTGGCGAGCAACGTGTCGCTCATCTGCACGGCCTGGCGGTGGTGCGGCACCATGCCCGACGCGAAGGCGACGTCGGCGTCGTTGTGAGCGGTCGATGCTCCGCAGCCGGACAGGAGCAGCGCGAGCAGCGCCACGACGAGGAACGGGCGGGACAGAACGGTCACGACGACTCCGGGAGGGCGAGGGGTGAGGTCGCGCCCAGGATGCCTGCGGTGACCTACGCTGCGGCACGTGACCGAGGGTGACCGGCGCTGGCCGCGCAGCCTGTACGGGGTGGGCTCCGAGCCCGACCCGCGGTTCACGTTCGCGAACGAGCGCACGTTCCTGGCCTGGATCCGGACGGGGCTCGGCTTCCTCGCCGCCGGCGTCGCCATCGCCGCGGTCGCCGGGCTGAACGACCGGCTGAGCCTCGAGATCCGCGTCGCTTCCCTGCTGCTCGTCGTGTGCGGGCTGGCCTGTGCGATCGGTGCGTGGAGCCGGTGGATCCAGAGCGAGCGCGCGATGCGCGAGGGACGCGCGCTGCCGTCGTCCCCGCTGCTGCTCGTGCTGGTCGGTGTCGTCGTGGTCGTCGCGCTGGTCGCCGTCGCCGTGCTCGTCCTCGGCTGAGGCCGCCGTGCCCGACGACCTCCACGGCGCGGACCCGCCGCCCTGGGACGTTGGGCTGCAGAACGAACGCACCGGGCTGGCGTGGCAGCGGACGATGCTGTCCGGCCTCGCGTGCGGCCTCCTTGTCGCCCGGCTGCTGGCCGAGGTCTCGCTGACCCTCGCGGTCCTGGCCGGCGTCGTCGCGCTCGGTGCTGCCGCGGCCTTCGGCGCGGTCGCGCTGCGACGGTTCCGCCTCAACGCGCGCGCCCTGGTCGCGGGCCGCCACCTCGACGACGCACGTCCTGCCGCGCTGGCGACGGTCATGCTCACGCTGACGGCACTCGCGGCGGCCGGCTACGTGCTCCTGGCCTGACCGCTCCCCCTGGCTCGGCGAGCGAAGGAATCAGCCGTAGCCGAGCGCGTGCAGCCGATCGTCGTCGATCCCGAAGTGGTGGGCGATCTCGTGCACGACGGTGATGTGCACCTCCTCGACCACCTCGTCGTACGAGTGGCAGATCGCCAGGATCGGCTCGCGGAAGATGTAGATCCGGTCGGGCAGGACGGCCGAGTAGAACTCGCCGCGCTCGGTCAGCGGGATGCCCTCGTACAGGCCGAGCAGGTCGGCCGGACCGTCGGACGGCGGGCGGTCCTCGACGAGGACGACGCAGTTGTCCATCAGGTTCGCCAGCTCCGGCGGCACCTGGTCGAGCGCGAGCGAGACGAGCTCCTCGAACTGGGCCTCGTCGACGGCCACGAGCGGGTCGGGGTCCATGCCCCGAGCGTACGAGGCCTGGTGAGAGCCAGATGGCCCCAGCGCGAACACCGAATGACACGCGTGACATTACCGCGAGGTTGTCCGCGTGTCGGCTTGCAAAGTCTCGACCTCAAGTACTCACACCCTTGCTGGGACACCTGAGACGTGGTTAAAGTCCTGCGCAGTTTGTGGTTGTTGTGACTCGAGTGACCGGAGTTCTGGTCGCTGCACGTCGACCCGGACGACCCAGAAGCAGCACTCGGGATCGACGGAGGAACCCCCCACATGCGTTCGACCCTGATTCGCGCCGTCCTGGTCGCGGTCCTCTCCATCACCACGACCATCGGTCTGATGAGCTCTGGCGTCGCGACCGCGAGCACGCCGGTCACCTCGACGACCGAGCTGAACGTGCGCGCGAAGCCGAGCACCAGCGCCAAGATCGTCGGCGCGCTGCACCGCGGGCAGACGGTGAAGTCGACCAGCGAGAGCAACGGCTGGACCAAGATCACCTTCAAGGGCAAGACCGCGTACGTCTCCAGCCGCTACGTCACGAAGGGCGAGGACCAGCCGGCCGGGGACGACGTCGGCAAGGGCGAGACCCGGACGACGACCACGCAGGTCAACCTCCGCGAGGGGCCGGGGCTGACCGAGGACGTCATCACCGTCCTCGACGAGGGCACCGAGGTCACCCAGACCGGCAAGACCTCCAAGGGCTGGACCGAGGTCACGGTCGACTCGGAGAACGGCTGGGTCAGCACCCAGTACCTGACCGACGCCAAGGACGGCCTGCCCGAGGTCACCGGCACCCGCAAGGCGACGGCGGACCTGAGCGTGCGGGCCACGAGCGACGAGGACAGCAAGGTCATCGGGCTCGCCCGTAAGGGCAGCAAGGTCTCGATCACGGGGACGACCAAGAACTCCCGCGCCCAGATCATCTACGACGGCGCCGTCGGCTGGGTCCTGGCGAAGTACCTGTCGAACGGCGACACCGACGAGCCCACCGCGCCGCCCCTGCCCGCCGTCACCGGCTCCCGTTACGCCACGGCCGACCTGACCATCCGCACGACCAGCGGCAGCGACTTCAAGGACCTCGGCGACATCCCCGAGGGCACGAAGCTCAGCATCACCGGCGTCACCGAGAACAAGCGGGCCCAGATCATCTGGGACGGCGCCGTCCGCTGGGTCACGGCCCAGTACCTGTCGAAGACGAAGCCCTCCAGCGGCGGCGGCAGCACCGCCGGCTCGACCAAGGGCCTGAAGCCGAACGGCGTCAAGGTGCTGAACGCGGTGCGCAAGAACTTCCCGCAGATCAAGACGATCGGCACGGTGCGCCCCGACGCTCTGCCGGACCACCCGTCGGGCCGCGCCCTGGACCTGATGATCCCGAACTACAAGTCGAAGGCGGGCAAGCAGCTCGGCCACAACCTCTCCCGCTGGCTCCAGAAGAACCAGAAGGACCTCGGCATCAACTACATCATCTGGGACCAGCACATCTGGAACGTGCAGCGCAGCAGCCAGGGCTGGCGTTCCATGGCCAGCCGCGGCAGCGACAGCGCCAACCACAAGAACCACGTCCACGTCACGGTGCTGGCCAAGGGGTACGCGCCGATCTGATCGGGACGTACGCCCGCCTGACCCCGTCGATCGCTCCCTGAGCTGTCGAACGCTCCCTGAGCCATCGAACGCCCCCTGAGGCGTCGAGCGCTCCCTGAGCTGGTCGAAGGGCCCCGGAGGGGTTGGCGTCACCTAGAGCAGGGCCGCCCGGCAACGTCGCCGTGCGGCCCGTACGGCGGTAGCATCGGGGTGCCAGAACACGAGTCCCCATCGTCTAGCGGCCTAGGACTCCGCCCTTTCAAGGCGGCAGCGCGGGTTCGAATCCCGTTGGGGGTACCACCTCAAGCGCCCTCTCACTAGGCGCGATACCCGCGCGATATCGAGTCTGGCTATGCGTCCACCTCGATTTGGGCACCATTTGGGCACATGAGGACGCAACTTCCTGCCGCGCGCCAGCCCACCTCGCGCGCACGAAACGGCCTGAACGCCCCCTAATCTCGTCGGAGCGTGGCCAACGCCCCCTCAGCCCAGAACGCTCCCTGAGCTTGTCGAAGGGCCTCGAAGAGGTTGGCTTCGCTCCCCCGCGCAGCGAGCGCACAACCGCTGCGCGACGCCTAAGAACGTTGACAGCCGCCGACGCTCGACAGGGCACCAGGGCTGCCAGACGAGGGGGAACGTCGTGCCGGGTGACGTCGAGCGTCTGCTCACGATCGTCGAGCTGTCCGAGATGCTCGGCATCCCCGTCGACACCCTGTACGGCTGGCGCCACCGTGGCGAGGGGCCACAGGGCTACCGCATCGGCCGGCACGTGCGCTACCGGCGCTCCACCGTCGAAGTCTGGCTCGAGGGACGGCTCGACCCAGCCCGGCGTTGACGTCTGATGGCCAGCATCGAGCGGCGCCGCGGCCAGCGACGCGATACGAGCGGCCGGCTGCGGGAGGTCGTCCACTACCGGGTCCGCTACAAGGACTCGCGCGGGCACAACCACAGCGAGACGTTCCCCCGCCTCGTCGACGCGGAGCGTCGCCGGGTGGAGATCGCGCACGAACTGACGACGGGCACCTGGCACGACCGCCACCGCGGTGACGTGACCCTTCGCGCTTGGGTCGCGGACTGGCTGCCGAGCCGGCACGACCTGCGGGCGACGACCCAGGTCCGGCTCGAGGTGACGATGAAGAACCAGGTCCTCCCCCGCTTCGGCGCCACAGCTCTGAACGACATCACCAACAGCGACGTCCGTCGCTGGGTCATCGAGCTCATGGCCTCGGGCTTGTCCGCGGCCACGACGCGCAAGGCCGTCTTCGCCCTCCGGCAGGCGCTTGAGTCTGCCGTCGCGGACCAGCGGATCATGCACAACGTCGCCCTCGCCGTTCCTCTGCCGTCAGAGCGGTCGAAGCCGGCTCGGTACCTCTCCCAGACCGAGGTCGAACGCTTGGCCGCGGAAGTTCCCCCACGTGACCGAGCCCTGATCCTCGTGGGGGCGTACGCCGGGCTGCGCTGGGGCGAAGCCGCCGGACTACGGCGTCAGGACATCGATCCGCTGCGCTCTCGTATCAGGGTCACCGGGACTGCGGTCGAGCTACGGGGTCACGTCACCCTCGACAACGAACCGAAGACCTCACGCTCGAAGCGAACCATCCCCGTGGCGCGCGGAGTGATGCGTCGGATCGAGCAGCACCTCGACGAGCACGTCGAAACCTCGAGCGACAGCCTGGTCTTCACCGCACCGGCCGGTGGACCGCTCTTCCGAGCCTGGGGTCAGAAGGTCCTCCAACCCGCCGTCTGCAGCGCAGGACTGCCAGGCATCACCTTCCACGGCCTGCGGCACAGCTTCGTCGCGATCATGGTCGCCGCCGGCTGCAACGTACGGGAGGTGTCCGAGTGGGCGGGCCACAACAGCGTGGCCTTCACGTTGACCCGGTACGGCGGTCTCTTCGACGACGGGACCGACCAGGCGATCGACCGCCTCGACGCTCTCTTGGGGCCGATGTGATGATCAAAAGGTTCGACGGAGAGTCGCGGGGCACGTTCCCTCAGAAGATCCTCAGGCGCCCCCTGCAGGTGGAGGGCTAATCCAAATGAGTCCGGAGCTCCTACTGTGCAGGCAGGAGCCCCTTCTAGTCCGTAGACCGATCTGACATTCTCGCGACAAGGTAGAACACTGGTCAAGACTGGTTTGCGTCCGGCTACGACTGCCCCGGGATGCAAACTAGATCCAGCTGCGTTGATGTCAGCGTTGCTGTCAAAGCCGCCACTGGCACCAGCCGCGAACGCCGCCCTTCCCGCAGATGCCCACCCCGTCGCAGCCGAGCCGACAACAACGACGGCGCCCCTGGTGGTGGAGCCCTTCGACGGCGTAGAGGACATGGTCTGGGCGATCGGCCACCTGTTGGTTACGTCGGTCAATCAGGTGAAGATGCTCGATCCTGACGGCACAATCCTTAAAGCCGTACTCGACTAGCGCGACATCTAGGTCTGCCGAAGGTTCCGATCACAGGACCGACGATTGCGCCTACCAGCAGTGTGCGGGGCGTGATGGGCGTTCTGACTGACCACGCTAGCTGCCCTGAGTCGTCGCCCTCTGAGGTGCTCAGGAGGGGACACTTGGGACGTGTCACTCCATCGGGCAGCACCTTGAAGCACGGAGGCAGCTCTCTCCGCTTTCGATCCCCAGGGGAGCGCGCTCTGTGGGTGTTGGGTATAGCCGCTGGGCCCGCTGTGCTCTGGGCTCTGGGAGCTGGGCTCTAGGCTCTGGCACAGGTTCTTGGCTGGCCACTCTGGGTACGCGTGATGCTTGCTGCGCTCGCAGCTCTGGCTGTGGTGGCGGCTACCGAGATTCGACTGCGGCTTGCGGGGTTTGATGTCATCCGTATCTCAGTCGAACGAGTCCAATCAATCCAAGAGGGTCGCCTACCCCTTGTTCGTGAACTCGAGTTAGCCGAAGAGGACGTGACAATGAAAGCCGCCCAGTGGGGACGCCGCACCATCTTCTTCCGCCGCCGCCCCCAGGACCTGACATGACAAGCCCGAGCCCGCTCAAGCTGACTCTCGAGCCCGGCGAGTTCGACTGCCAGGCTGAACTGCCCTATCCCGACGGCACCGCCGCCCGGCTCAACGGCCGCCTCCGGCTCTCCGCGGACGGGCGGCCCGAACTCGCCCTCTACGGCGCCATCCCGGCCGAGTTCCACATCAACGACAGCAACGGCGAGATGTGGCAGGACTTCCCGCAGACCAGCTACCGCCCCAGCCTCCAGGTCGATCTGGTCAACGGCCGCGAGGTACTGCTGATCGACTGCAAGATCACCTTCTGGATCGAACGAGCCCTGATCGTCGGCACGATCGCCGTCGTCGGGATGCCCGGGAACTTCACCGGCACCGACCCCTGGCTGTTCGACGGCCTCCAGCTTCAGATCACCGGCTGCGACGCCGTCATCGCGCCGTCACCGCTGGCCCAGGTGAAGCAGCCGCAGACCAAGGAGATCAACAAGCCGTTTGAATGGGCCGTCATCGAACGGCTCCCGCGCGAGACCGTCTCCGCCGACAACGACGCCGAGGTGTCGTCCGGCTGGCACAACTCGTTCTCATTCCCCAACGGCTACCAGCACAGGGTCGCATTCAGCCCGGTCATCGACGTCAATCTGCAGCAGCCCGTCGACCTACCCACCCTCGCCAAGCAGTGGATCCACCCGCTGCACCGCATCATCGGGCTCTCCACCGGTCGGGACGAGAAGATCACCTACCTCGGCCTGCGCCCGACCGGAAACGAGGACCGCGTTCTCCAGGCGTTCGGGGTGAACCTTGTCCAGCAGCCCTACGCCGCGGACCACAACGAGATCATGCGCACCAGGCGTGCCTTCCAGTGCTACGGCGACGACAACCCAACGCTGCTGCAGCTCTGTCGTGGATGGCAGCAGGCCGAGGCCGGCGACCACCCGCTGATCGCCACCCTGGCCGCGTTCATGTTCTTGCCCCGCCTCCAGCCCAGGCCGCGGTTCCTGCTGCTCGTTCAGGCCCTCGAGGGCATGCACGGGCACGAGCATGCCGGCGCGATCGCCGACCGTGAGGAGCAGCACCTCAAGGAACGAGGCGCGGCCCTCGCCGCAGTCAAGACGGCCGACTTCGACCCGGCGGTGAGAAAGTTCATCAAGGACAACCTGTCCAAACGGCCGATCACCAGCCTCGAGCCCGCGCTCCGCAGCGCCGTCGAGACGCTGCCCGACGACCTCGGGCCACGGCTGGCTGACCTCGCACTCGTCGACGAGGTGAAGGCCAGCGACGACAAGGTGAAGAACTGGGCCGAGGCCCTGCGTGTCGTCCGTAACGGCCTCTCCCACGGCAGCCGCACCTGGCCGGCTCATCTCCTTGCGCCCGCCGCAGACCTACTCGACCAGATCGCCCGCGCGCACCTCATGCGGGTCATCGGCTGCACAACCAACGCCCTGCACACCGTGCTGAACCCCGACGCCTGACCACCCAGAACAAGGAGAACCTGATGTTACTGCAGTGCCAGATTCCAGAAGACTGCTCGCCCGACTACCTGCTCAGCCTGATCCCACCCGCACGCGGCGCGTGGCTGGACCGCCGGCTCGCCGGCACCGGTCTCGTGGTCCGGTCCAACGGCAGCGACCACGACCGCCAGCTCGCCCGCGACGAGATCCAGGCCGCGCTGGCCCAGGCCAACAGCCTGACCACCACCATCGAGCTGCGCGAGGCCTGATCCAGATGGACTGGTCAGATCTGGTGACCGCAGGTGTCTCCGCCGTCCTCGGGCTCCTCGGCGGAGCGGTCAGCGGAGACATCGTCGCCAGACGCCAGTTCCGCCGGCAGCAGCGAGCCGAAGCTGAGGCCAAGCTGGCGGACTGGACCTTCCGACCGTTGAGCACCGCCACCGCCGAGCTCCACAACACCGGTGACGAGGCCGGGCGCAACGTCCAACTCGAGTGGGGGCCGCACGCTGGCGGGCGCCTGCACGCAGACACCATCGATGTGATCGACCCCGGCGAGTTTCGTCGGGTCGACGCTGGCCCAACGACCTCCGATCGTGTCGTCACGGTCCGCTGGCAGCGCCCGGACGGCACCGCCTGCTTCTGCACACGAGAGATACCCCGCCGCTGAGCACGAGTGCGAGATTGGTTTCGCGCAGAGACATCTTGCCGAGCACGCATCCAGCCCTTGGCCTTTCAACCCGCGAACTACCCACATCCACTACTTGTATGGAAGTCAGACGTTTGGTAAGTCGCGGGCAATTGTGCCTAAACTTTGTCCTCTGGAAGGAAGAACGTCTCGTTGAGACGGCTGTCTGGCTTGAATTGCGAATACCCGACGCGTGTGATGCCACCGAGGCCGTCGTGCGATACGAATGATTCTTCACGGAACTGCTCGACCCGCTCGCGGGAGTCGTTCGCGCGAAGGCACTGACCAGGAGTTAAATAGAACGCGAGCGACCGCAAGTGATCTTCGCGCTTGTGAAAAGCTTCGAAGTCTACGGGCGCGCGGGAGAGCGACTCGACCTCCAACAAGACGCTCTCGACGAGAGACCTCTTCAGGCGGCGAGGTAGGGCTGGGATAAGGTTAAGCATCCCGTCCTCGCTGACAACGATGATGAGGCATCTCCCGCCAGCCTCTTCCAAATAGCGGTGTGCCGAGTTGAAGCGTGCCCCTCGACTAGCGTCCCCCAAGCCCGGTACTGCGCGGCCATCGAGGATCGCGCCAATGGCATGACACAGGCCGCTGGGGTCGACGATGATCGCGCCGTCAATTGCAGAGACCGCCAGAAGTGTCGATTTGGTTAGCAGATCAGGTACGGCCTGCATTGCTGGGGGAGAGAGACGAATGGCCTCCGCCGGCGCATCAGCATGGACCACCAGCATCGTTCCATGCGCCTGATTAGATGCAGTTAGTGCCAGATCCCAAAGTAGCCCGACATCGGCTTCATCTCCAAAGAGTCGCTCGACTGCGTCTTCGAATGCGTCTCGGGCTAAGCGCTCCCGCGGAACCGAAGCATGGCCATCGGTTACCACCAACAGCGCTACTCCAGCATGTTCTAACTCCCACGAGCCTCGGCCGATCACGCGCAGGAGAAAAGCCGACTCGCGTTCGGCCGCATAGCCGTCGACAAGAGTGCCTAGGCCGAGAGCGACATGTCCGTTCGTTATGAGCTGAAGGTCGGGGTCAGTCATCTCGAGAGCCTTGCGTAACGCCCGAGTCTCACTGAGTCTGATTGGACTTTCAAACTTAAGTTTGAGCAAGTAGTCAGACTCGGCGCCCACCAGCATGGTTCCAACTCCGGTGCGTCCCTCATACGGCTGCGCGGCAACGAGGTTCATCGCTGAATACGGGTCGCCGCCCCAGTAAGCACCTTTAAAATAGACAAGTTGGCGAACGAACTCGCCTGATGCTCGTCGGACTACTTCGGTGCGGTCATTACGCAACAACCCCTGTGGCTGCTCGGATATGGAAAGTGCGAAGGAGGCGCTCTGAAGAAGTTCGTGGATTACTGCCTCTTGAAGAGACAGATACATCTTGATCCGGTGATCGTATTCTCGAAGTGAAAGTGTTGGGAGGGCATCCCACCTGCTGCCTATGACGCCTATGACTGGGTAGACCCGATAGCGCCCTACCCTTTCCGAGTAACCAACAAACCATCGCCGGAAATCGTGAGCGGCGTCTGAGTTCAACGCTCTTGCAACGGCCGCAGCTCGACACTCATCAAGCAGGCCAGCATGGTAACGGTCGTGAGAACCAGCATCGGTACTGAGTATATTGCGATTCTCGTGGTATATTGCGATTCTCGTGACTTTCGTAAGCTGCGTCACCAGCGGTCATGCATCCGGCGAGGATCTCAGGTGCGATCCCGGCGTTCTCCGGTTCTACACATATGGGCTGCTCGGTCGGCTCCTCCGCGAACCCGACAAGTAACACCATGGGAGCCACGATCACGCCGATTGAGTTGAGCGACTCGTTGGCTACTGCCTCAAAGTCCACGCGAAAATGGGGCTGAAACCCCCACATAAACTGGTTAATTATTGACATTTCGCTCCTACTTCATCGTTATCCGATTCTAGGCGTCACGATGTCGCTCCGGCGCTGACGCGCTGATCGCACAGGACGATTTTCTATCCGCCGCATGCTTGACGAGGGTGGCTGAGCGAGGATTGGTAGCTCGACCCCGACGTCGAGAAGCGGTCACCTTGTCCGTACTACCGACCTTGAGCTTCTTGCTCCTTGGTCAGTTTCGGTGGAGGTCATAGTTGCGACGCTGCGGCGTGGTCGACCACCACCTTCGGTCGCCCGACAGGGATGCAGAGCGACGCAGCGTCAGTGCTCGGCTAATCTACGCGAACCGCAGCCATGGGCTCCACGACCACCAGGAAGACTGATCGACATGACGTTTCCTTCAACCGTGCTCAAGGTGTTGATCGCATCGCCAGGCGACACGCGAGCGCTTCGTGACGAGGCAGAACGTGCGCTGCACGAGTGGAACGGTGACCGAGCAGAAACTTCCGGAGCCATCCTTCTGCCCCGACGCTGGGAGACGAACGCCGTTCCGCTGGTAACCGGAACCGACGGCCAGAGCGTAATCAACTCGCAACTGGTGGATGACGTCGATATCGTCATCGGCATCTTCCACGCCACCCTCGGCCGCCCCACCCCGAGGGCGGTCTCGGGCACCGCTGAGGAGCTAGCCGCCAGCTCCGCCGCCGGCAAGCCAGTTCACGTCTTCTTCGGCTCCATGCCGATCCCGCACGACCACGACCGCGACCAGCTGGCAGCCCTCGACGCCTTCAAGAAAGAGATGAGCAAGCAGTCCCTTTACAGCTCCTATGACACCCCGGGGTCGCTAAACCAGCAGATCAAGTCCGTCATCGAGTACGACCTCAAGGTCTTCGACGTCGCCAACTCAACGGGAACTCGAGCACCGCGCGGCGCCTCCTTCCGTGTGAACTACGTCTACGACCGTGAGCCTGACGCACGAGGAAAGATGACCACGAGGCACGAGCGCCTGCACTTCGTGAACGACGGCGACGCCCTCGCTGAGAACCTCACCTTCGAGCTCGACCCTGGACCTGACGGTTCGGCACCCACGACCTGGGGCGGTGATGGCCCCTTCACCGTCGCGCCCAACGGCGGGAGCTTCGACGTCGCGACGATCACCTACGCTGGTGTCAGCGACAAGGTCACCCTCAAGCTGCGTTGGACAGAAGCGGACGAGACGCGGGAGTCCTCCCAGACCGTGACCTTCTACTAGACCCGGCGCTGGATTGCTCGTCCGCTGCTGCTTCCTCTGCGACCGATGTCGATCCGCCAAACTCCCGACCGATTGGCCGGCGGCCGCTTATGACTACATGACAGCCTCTTGCTGACAAGGCCATATGCCGCCCGTGGTCGTCGAAGTTGCTGATTCGACGTGTTCGAGCGGCACCGGCACGCCATCTGAACGGGTGTTTCGGATGATGGTCGTCTATGGTGACGATCCGCGTGCGCGCGGCCCTGCTGCAACAGGCGTCAAGGTCCCCAGCGGACGCGTTGCCAGTTGCAGGCCGCTGCTCTGATGGACGCCAACCCGTTGTCCCCGCCTGCGCTCCTCGACGAGCACCTCGCCGCTCGAGACACCGAGGCGTGTCCACCGCGCGTGCCCTGCTGCGGCAACGGTTCACCTCAGACGAGGCTCGCGTGCTCGCCTCAAAAGATGCCGTCGAACCCGTAGCAACGAGTTCACACACCTCTTGCACTTCGGATGCGCCGGCCACCAGCAGCCCGGGCTCGCGAGTGCTGAACACCCACGGCCCAGGGGAACTTGGCTCGAGGGGCGGGGGGAGTAGAGCCAATCGACCGGAGCTGGCACCGGCACCGTCACCGTCGCCAGCACGGCTCCGCTGAGCCGACGAAGCGCACGGCTTGGCGATGCGACTCGGCCCGTCTCCTAACCGCGCGAGCACGGATGCCGAACGTCCTAGCAGGCCCTTGGCAACACCAGAACAGTGTTGCGGCAGCTCCCGTGCACACGGCGAAAACGCTCTGCTGATAGATCGCTAGCCAGAGTGCAAGAGGTGTGTGAACTCGTTGCTACAGGTTTGAGCGTCGCGCCTGGCGGACAGCCCTTAGGGCGCGGAGGTGTCCGTGACGAGGAAGAAGCCTGGTCGAGCAGGGCTTGACCGAGAGCGGGCGCGGCGCCGTGAACTTGACCGATCGAAGGCGGAGCAACGACTGGCCGACGCGGTGGCATCGGTCGAGACCCCCGTACCCCTCGGGCCGCGCGATGCGGCTCCGCTCCTTGGACCTGCTGCGGCGAGCGACCGAGCCGACCGCGACTCAACTTCTGCCGGCGTCCGGCTGCCCGGGCAACGCGTTGAGTGCCTGTGGTGCGGTTCGTCCACGCCAGTGAAGAGGCGCGGACCCCTCCCCCGGTTCTGCTCGGCGAACTGTCGCCACCGGGCCTGGGAACAGGAGCGGGCGGCCCGTGCTGGCCGCGCAGCCGTCGTCAAGGTCGACCGATTCGTCGCCACGTACCCGGGCAGCAGCGAGGCGTGGGCCAACCATCTCGAGCGGCTCGCCGCCGACGTGCGCAACGGCCGGCTCGAAGGCGAGGTCCTGACCGGACCTCTGGATGCCGTCTGCGCGGCGATCGCCTACCGGCAACGCGACGACGAGAGCAGCAACCGTCGGTAGTTGGCCACGCCCGGCACAGTGATAGCGCGCAACGCTGCTCGCGGGTCATCTTGCAAGGGAGCGCTGGATGCGGGCTCGAGGAACGTTCCCCCTGAAGGGGAACGACCTAACTTCACCGAACGCCCGCCCGTCTCCAAGGTCGCCGGGTGGCCGGCACGCAAACTGGCCGGGATAGCGACAGAGCGCTTGGTCCTGTGCCAGCATCGAATTGTTCGATTACCGATGCCCCGGGGGCGGCCTGGGCACTTTTTGGGCACACGAGGTCGAAAAACGCCGCCGACGTTCGACAAATGTCGACAGACCCGATCCGGGTATCGTTCCTAGTCATAACCACATTCGGCGGCTTTCGACAGACGTCGCCAGACATCAAAAATACGCCCTGGGCGCGCTTTCAAGGCGGCAGCACGGGTTCGAATCCCGTTGGGGGTCCCAAGCGGGATTTCGCCTCTCTCGAGGAGTTCCTTCTCGTCTCGCGGGTGGCCGGCCGCCAGCGGCGTTGATCCACGGCGCCCGTCAAGTCGTTGATCGAGTGAAGGACTTCACCGCCACCCGCAGGTCGGCGGTGCAACTGGCTGACGATCACCGCTGCGGGTGGATGACCGCCTTGACGGAGTCGGGCACGGTGCTGGCGAGCAGCAACGCGTCCTCGGTCTGCGCGAGCGGGAAGTGGTGGGTGATCAGCGGTTCCACGTCGACCCGGCCCGACGAGATCAGGGCGATCGCCAGTGGCCAGGTGTTCTGGTAGCGGTTGACCAGACTGATGGTGAGCTCGTTGACGTTGAGCTGCGACAGGGGCAGGGCGATGGCCTCCTCCTTCGACATCCCGATCATCGCCGCGCGCCCCGCCGGGCGGAGGCGACGCAGTCCGCGACCAAGGACGCCGGGCGCTCCCGAGCACTCGAGCAGCACGTCGAAGGCCTTCGACCCCGGCTCGTCGGAGTGCTCGGTCTCGAAACCCATGGAGCGGGCGAGGTCCAGCCGGAACGCGGACACGTCGGTCACCGTGACCGACAGGGCTCCGAAGGCCCGCGCAGCGGCGGCCGCCAGCAGCCCGACGGGACCGGCGCCGGTGACCAGCACCTCGTCGCCGGCCTCGAGACCGGCGCGCTTGCAGCCCCAGATGCCGACCGACAGCGGTTCAGCCAGGGCACCCTGCTCGAAGGTCATCGCGTCCGGCAGCCGGTGCAGGTTGCGGGCGTCGATCGCCATCTTCTCCATCAGCGCACCGTCGTAGGGCGGCGTGGCGAGGAAGACGAGGTCGGGGCAGAGGTGGTAGCGCCCGGCGAAGCACTGGGCGCAGTTCCGGCAGGGGGTGCCGGGCTCGATCGCGACCCGGTCGCCGACCTCGACGTTCGTGACGTCAGCGCCGACCTCGACGACCTGGCCGGCGACCTCGTGCCCCAGGACGATCGGCCCGTCGACGACGTAGTCGCCGATCCGCCCGACCTTGTAGTAGGCGGTGTCGGAGCCACAGACCCCGACTGCCTCGACCCGGACGACGGCCTGCTGGGGCAGCGGAACAGGGTCGGGGACCTCGCGGATCTCGATGCGGTGCAGCTCGGGCATGACGGCGGCGCGGTTGGACATGGTGGGCTCCTCTTCGAACCGGACGGGCCGGCGCACCGAGCAGCGCACCGGCCCGTCCTCGGGTGATGGGTGGTCAGGCGCGTCCGTGGCTGGCCCGGCTGCGCCGAGCCAGGGAGTCGATGCCGACCGCGACGGCCAGCACCACACCGGTGATCACGAAGCGGTAGGACGACTCGAGGTTCAGCAACGTCAGCCCGTTGGCGATCGCGGAGATGACCAGGGTGCCGAGCAACGCCGAGAACGCGCTGCCCCGGCCGCCGAACAAGCTGGTGCCGCCGATGACGGCCGCCGCGATCGCGTTCAGGTTGACGTCACCCGTGCCGCTGCTGAGGTTGGCCGAGGCGAGCCGCCCGGCCGAGAGCAGACCGCCGACGCTGGCCAGCAGCGCGGTGAGCACGAATGCCGACCAGTAGATGAACGACACGTTGATACCGGACCGACGGGCCGCCTCGCGGTTGCCTCCGACCGCCAGCAACGAGCGGCCCCACTTCGTCCGGGTGATCGCGTAGTTCGCGACGAGCACCAGGATCAGGAAGAAGACCAGCATCCAGCCCACACCACGTGCCCGGTTCAGATACCAGAACACGAACTCGAGTGCGATCAGCAGCAGCACCGCCCCGCCGACCACGACGCCGAGCGGCGGAGCGGACAGGTTGGCCCGCGTGCGGCGACGTCGCACGCCGAGCCGGGCCAGTAGGAAGCCGGCGGCGAACACCGCACCCAAGGCGTACGAGACCGGTGCCGGCAGGAATGCGAGCTGGGCGAACTGCACCAGGGCCGAGTCGAACGGCAGGTTGATCGAGCCCTGGTCGCCCAGGATGGCGAGCTGCAGACCGAGGAAGGCCAGCAGTCCCGAGAGGGAGGCGACGAAGCTCGGCATCCCGAACTTGGTCAGCAGGACCCCGTAGAGCAGCCCGATCGCGCAGGCCACCAGGCAGGCGACGAGCACCGCCAGCCCGAGGTTGAGGCCGTGCCGGACGAACAGCACGGCCGTGATGGCGGCGGAGAACCCGCTGACGGACCCCACCGAGAGGTCGATCTCACCGACCAGCAGCACGAACACGATGCCCAGGGCGATCACGCCGACCGCGGCCGAGTCCAGCGTCAGGTTCACGAGGTTGACGCTCGACAGGAACACCGGGTTCAGGATCTGGAAGATCACCGCGATGATCACCAGACCGATGACGACCGGGAGGAAGCCGAGGTCTCCGTCCCGGATGTTCCTCAAGGAAGAGCTGACGACGCCACGCGCCCCGCTGCTGTCGCTGAGTCGTTCGTCCGTGCGGTCGAGCGCCGTGTTGGTGCTCACTGGTCGTCCTCCGCTCCCGTGATGGCGCCGACGAGCCGCGCCGTGGTGACCGTGCGGGCGTCGAAGACGCCGTTGTTGCGGCCGAGACGCAGCACGACGACCCGGTCGGCGACCTTGCGGACGTCCTCCATGTTGTGGCTGATCACGACCACTCCGAGGCCGCGCTCGCTGACGCGGCGGATCATGCTGAGCACCTCGGCCGTCTGAGCGACACCGAGGGCTGCCGTGGGCTCGTCGAGCATGATGATCCGCGGGTCGCCGAGCAGCGACCGGGCGATCGCGACGGTCTGGCGCTGCCCGCCCGACAACGACGCGATCGGGATCCGGACGGTCGGGATCTTGGCCGAGAGCTGGCGCAGCAGCTCCCACGACCTCACCTCCATGGTGGTCTCGTCCAGGGCGAAGGGCGAGAGCTCGCGCCCCAGGAAGAGGTTGTCGACCACGCTGAGGTTCTCGCAGAGCGCGAGGTCCTGGAACACGGTGGCGATCCCGAGGTCGATGGCGGCCGAGGGGTCGGCCAGGTGCACCGGCTTGCCGTCGAAGAGGAAGGTGCCCGAGCTCGGCTGGTGCACGCCCGCCAGCACCTTCACCAGCGTCGACTTGCCCGCGCCGTTGTCTCCGACGAGCGCGACGACCTCTCCTGCGTCGACCTGCAGGTCGATGTCGGTCAGGGCCTGGACGGCGCCGAAGCTCTTGCTGATCCCCGACAGCGAGAGCAGGGGGTGCCCGGAGCCCGTCGGCGGTGGACCCGCGGTCGCGGGGGCTGCAGCGCTCACTGGATGCTCAGCTTCGCGCAGGCCGCGGCGTACTCGCTGGTGCACAGCTCGGATGCCGGGGTGATGCCCTTGTCGACGATCTCGCTCTTCAGGTTGTCCTGCGTGACGAGCGTCGGGGTGAACAGCTTGGTCGGCGACCCGAACACGTCGCCCGTGGTCTCCGGCGCCTTGCCGCTGAGCAGGTCGACCGCCGCCTGCGCAGCCGCACCGCCGACGATCTCGCTCGGCTTGCTGATGGTGTTGTACTGGTCGCCCGCGATGATCAGCTGCAGGCCGGCCACCGTCGCGTCGTTGCCCGACACGGGCGGGACGCTGCCCCCGGCGGACTTGAAGGCGGCGATCGTGCCGCCGCCCGTGCCGTCGTTCGCGGCGACGACGCCGGCGATCTTGTCCGCGCCGAAGCGGGAGATCTGGCCGGCCACCCACTTCTGGGCGTTCTCCGGCTTCCAGTCGATCGTGTCGTACTCGGCCAGCACCGAGACCCCGCTGCTGTCGACCGCTTCGTGCACGCCCTTCTTGATCAGGCCCGCGGCCGCGTCGGTCGGCGAGCCGTTCACCAGCAGCAGGCCACCCCCGCTGGGCACCGAGCCCTCCTTGACCTTCTTCACCAGCGAGTCGCCGATCGCCTTGCCGATGCCCTCGTTGTCGAAGGAGACGTAGAAGTCGACCTTCGCGTCGGGGATCGGGCGGTCGTACGCGATGACCTTGACGCCCTGCGACTGGGCGCTGTTCACCAGCGACACCGCCGCCGCGGAGTCGACCGGGTCGAGCACGATGACCTTCGCGCCCTGCGCGATGGCCGAGTTGAACTGCTGCTGCTGCTTGTCGACGCTGGAGTCGGCGTTGTTGTAGAGCGGCTTGCAGTCCGGGCAGAGCTCCTTGAGCTTGCTCTCGAAGCCCGGACGGTCGTGGAGCTCGTAGCGGGTGGAACCCGTGTCGGGCATGAGGAAGGCGACGGTCGAGCCTGCCGGCCCGCTCGCTCCCCCGCTGCTGCTGCCCTCGGGCGACGCGCTGGTCGTGCACCCGGTGAGGCTGAGGGCGGCCACTGCGCCCGCCAGCAGGGCTCCGGTCCACTTCTTCGACGGCATCGTCATGGAAAGTCCTCCAAGTCGGCGTTGACTGAGGAATGACTCGTGTCAAACCTCGACTGCGATGGAAAGTAGTGGGAGGCTTTGGCTCGTGTCAAGACCCCCGCCCGGCGGTGCGCGAGGACCTCGGCGAATCAGCCGGGCGGATGTCGCAGCGCGCGCGAACGTCTCGCACGGCACCGTCTCCCACGTCCTGAACCACCCCGAGCGGGTTCGTCCCGACACTCGTGCCCGGGTCGAGGCCGCGATCGCCGAGCTCGGCTTCGTCCGGGACGAGGCCGCCCGCCACCTGCGCGCCGGCTACTCGACGACGATCGGGCTGATGCTGCTCGACGCGTGGAACCCGAGCTTCACGGAGGTGGCGCGCGGCGTCGAGGAGCGCACCGCGCTCGGGCCCTGGACCGTGCTGATGTCCAACACCGCTCGCGACACCGACCGCGAGCAGCGCTACCTGCAGGAGTACGCCGCCCGGCGGGTCGCCGGCCTCATCGTCATCCCCAACGACCATGCCGACGGCCAGGCGATGCTCCCGACCAACGTCGGCGTCCCGATGGTGGTCGTGGACCGCGCGGACCAGGGCGGCGACACGATGTCGATCGCCGTCGACGACGTCCTCGGCGGCCGGCTCGTCGCCGAGCACCTCGCCGGCCTCGGGCACCGGCGCATCGCCTTCGTCGGCGACCCGGACTTCGCCCGTCCCGTGCGGTCGCGCTTCGAGGGCTTCGCCCAGGCCCTGCGCGAGCGGGGCGTCCTCGACCTGGAGGTGCTCCCGGCGCCCCTGACCATCGAGGGAGGCCTCGTGGTGGGGCGGCAGCTCGCGACCCGCAGCGCGGCCGAGCGCCCGACCGCCGTCGCGGCCGCCGTCGACCTGCTGGCCTTCGGCATCCTGCAGAGCCTGCTGGCCGCCGGGGTCCGCGTCCCCGACGAGATGTCACTGGCCGGCTACGACGACATCCCCTTCACCGCCCAGCTGTCGGTGCCGCTCACGTCCCTGGCCCGGCCGCACGCACAGATGGGGGTGGACGCCGCCGACCTGCTGCTGCGCGAGCTGGAGGGCGACCGACCCGAGGAGCGCCATCTGCTGCGCCGCCCCGAGCTCATGGTCAGGGCGTCCACCGGCCCGCCGCCGGACGCATCTGAACGCCCTCCACGAGGACCGACGCGCTGATCAGCCGAGCTGCGCCGCGACCACGGGGGTTGGCTCGTCCGCACAGATGAGGATCGCGGGCCGCTCCGGCTCTCCCGGGATGGAGCCCGAGTTCCGCGGGCGGGTGCCTGAGTCGACGAGTAGGCCGGTCATCGGGTCGATGACCCAGTAGCGGTCGCCGATCCGGCCGTCAGCGTCGAGGAAGTGCCAGGGGCCGCCGTGCTCGGCGTAGGAGAGGAAGAACCTCCCCGGCGCCAGCAGACCGCGGCTGCGCAGCACCACGTCCCAGCAGGGCTCCGCGTCCTGCAGGGGCAGGCCGCGCAGGATGTGGCCGACCAGGCCCACGTACCGGCTGCCCTCGAAGTCGAGCGCCTCGCGCCAGCCGGCGTCCTCGGCGAGGAAGAACGAGGCGTGCCCCTCCTCGGAGGGCGAGAGGCGCCATTGCCACAGGCTGCCCGCGCCGTACGCGACGCCGAGCAGCCCGCCGGCGCAGACGTTCGACCACGCCTCGTGGCCCTGCCACCAGCCCGTGGCCTTGTCGGGGCGACCGGACCTCTCGTACGTGGGCTCGCCGTTCATGATGGCCTTGACGGGCCGGTGCCCCCACATGGTCGCGAGCCGGTCGGGCGTGTGGTCCCCGTCGTGGCCGCTCTGGCACGACTGGAAGTCGAGCCACTGCGCGTCCTGGTGCGCGCGGTTGGTCGAGTGCGGCCGGTAGTGGAGCCCGACGGGGTGCTCGTACGCGTCCCAGGCCTCGATCTCGCGCCCGCCGGCCCCGATCGCCCGCTCCTCCCCTGTCCCGTCCGCACCGACGAGGAAGACCGTGGGCCGGGCGCCGTACCGCGCGACGAGGTAGCGGCAGAACCGCGCGTAGTCCTCCGCCCCGACGACGGGCCCTGCGGTGCGCAGGCCCTTCCAGCCGAAGCCCTGGAACACCGGGGCCAGCGCCGGCGTCAGGCCGTGGTCGACGAGGATCGCGCTGAGGCGGTCGAAGTACTGCCAGTAGTCGACGTCGATCTGCTCGAGGCGTCCCTGCGGCAGGTCCTCGAACGCGACGTCGAAGCCACCGTCCACACCCCGGCCCCGCGGTCCGCGCGCGTCCATGTCCGGCTGCACCGCCATGAGGAAGACGGTGGTGAAGTGCTTGGCCGCGCGGTCGGCCGCGTACGTCGTGACGTCCTCCACCGTCGCGCGAAAGGGCAGCGCCCAGGCCGTATCGACGACCATGAAGGCCGGCGTCCCGTCGGCGTGGACCATCCCGCGCGACCCGGACGGGATCGTGGCGAACCCGTGCCGCAACCCGGGGTGCGCGCTGCTCTCGACGGCCGGCGCGGCCTCGAGCTCGCCCTCGGACGGAACGAAGCGGTGGTCGGGCGAAGCCGCGTGCACGGCCCACCGCCAGGTCCCGGCACCTTCCGTGGACGCGAACCGCACCCGGTAGGTGATGCCGCCGTCCCAGAACACCGGCCGCCGGATCGTCCGCCCGCCCTCGTGGACGAGGTCGACCCAGGCCTCGACGTCGACGTACGGACGTGCGGTGCCGGTCGTCGGTCCGGGGCCGTCGAGGACGACCTCGACCTCCTGCCACTGCGGTGCGCGCATCGTCTCTCCTCGGGCTACGGCAGAGGGCGGCACGCGGTCAGCCCTTCTCGGCACCCGCGGTCAGCCCTCCGACGATCCAGCGCTGCAGGAGCGCGTACGCGATGAGGATCGGCACGACGGCGATGAGGATGCCGGCGGCCAGGCCCGTGTTGTTGTTGGAGAACTGGCCCTGAAAGCTCAGCAGGCCGACCGGGATGGTCTTGTTCGTGTCCGAGCTGAGGATGATCAGCGCGAACAGGAACTCGTTCCACGTGGCCACGGCGTCGAGGATCGCGACCGTGATCAACGCCGGCGCCGACAGCGGGATGACGATGGTGAAGAAGATCCGCCACTCCGACGCCCCGTCGATGCGCGCCGACTCGACGATCGAGTCGGGGATCTGGCGGAAGAACGACTGGAGGATCAGCACCTCGAGCGGGATGCCGAAGGCCAGGTACGGCCCGATCAGGCCGAGCACGTTGTCCGTCAGACCGGCGCTGCGCAGCATGATGAAGACCGGCACGATCGTGATGTAGATAGGGATCGTGAGCCCCAGAAAGACGGCGAACATGATCGTCCGCCGGAACCTGATCTTGAGCTTGGACAGCGCGAAGGCGAGCATCGCCGACAGCAGCACGCCGAGCGGCACCTTGACCACGAGCAGGAACGCGCTGTTGCGGTAGGTGTCGTCGAACTTGCCGATCGCCCAGGCGTCGCGGAAGTTCTGCCACGTCAGCTCCGAGGGCCACGACAGGGGACCGTTCGCGACGAAGTCGGAGAGCGGTCGCAGTCCCGTGGTCACGAGCAGCAGCAGCGGCGAGATCCAGAACAGCGCCACCACGGCGATGACGATCGTCAGCACGATCCCGCCGCGCGGCCGAGGCCCCCGCGCGAGCGGGTCCTGACCGGCAACGACGGCGTCGGGCAGGGCGGCCGCGGCCGCGAGCCCTGAGGCGCTCATGTGTGCTCCTTCGTCTGGGAGAGCACGTAGGGGATGCTCACCGCGACCGCGATGACCGTGATCACGACGGCGATGGCGGTGCCGTAGCCGGCTTGGTAGTACTGGAAGACGTTGGCGTACATCCACGTCCCCATCACCTGCGTGGCTGTGCCCGGACCGCCGTAGGTCATCGCGTAGATCATGTCGAAGACCTTGAACGAGTCGATCAGCGACAGCGCCAGCACGATGTAGTGCGCGGGCCGCAGGCTCGGCATCGTGATGTGCCAGAACTGCTGCGACTTGGTGGCCCCGTCGACGGTGGCCGCCTCGTACAGCTCGTCCGGGATCCCCTGCAGCGCCGCCAGGTAGAGCAGCATCGGGAAGCCGGTGCGCAGCCAGACCGCGGGGACCATGACCGCCCACAGCGCCGTCGAGTCCTGGCCGAGCCACGGCTGGGCGAGGTTGCCCAGGCCGACGGTGCGCAGGACCTCGTTGATCACGCCGGAGTCAGGGTTGTAGAGCCACCCCCAGATGGAGGCGATCGAGACCAGCGGCAGGACGCACGGCGTGTAGAAGAGCAGCCGCAGCGCCGTCTTGCCCCGCACCTTGCCGTTGAGCAGGGTGGCCAGGGCGAGGCCGATGATCACCGGGACGACGATCGTGACGACGGTCCAGATCAGGTTGTTCAGCAGCGCCTGCCGGACGACCGGGTCCTGCGTCATCTTCACGTAGTTGTCGACGCCGACGATGTCGTAGCCCGGGCTCAGCCCGTCCCAGTTCGTGAAGCTGAAGAACAGCGACGTCAGCGCCGGGTAGACGAGGAACGTCGCGTAGACGGCCAGGGCCGGGATGGCGAACAACCAGGGGGTGAGCCCCCCGTACCTCTTCTTCCGCGGCGCGCCGGCGGGTGCCGGCGCGCTGACGCGGACCGCGGTGGCGGTGGCCACGGATGCCTACTGCTTGGCCATGGCGGACACGACGGTCTGCATCTGCTTGGCCGCGTCGGCCGGCGACATCTTGCCCTGCAGCACGTCGCTCTGGACGGAGAAGTACTGGTCCGCCTGCTGCTTGGGGAAGGCCTGGTCCTGGATCGTGTAGAAGGGGCTCGTCTTGTTGATCTCGGTCCACTCGTACGACAGCGGCAGCTTGGTCTTGTCCGGCTCGGCCCCCGTCACGGTCGAGGAGGTGATCTGCAGCGTGGCCTGCAGGTCGGGCTTGAGCAGGTAGTCGAGCAGGGCGGCCGCCTTGTCCGGGTTGCCCGACCGCGCGCCGATCATGTAGCCCTCGACGAAGCCGGAGTGCCGCTCGGGCGTGTGACCGGTCGGCAGCTGGAACGTGCCGAAGTCGCTCGAGCTCTTCTTCGCCGACTGGATGGCCTGCGCCTCGGTCCAGGTGCCGGTCAGCGTGTAGGCGGCCTTGCCGGTGACGTAGTCGGGCTCGACGTCGCTCGGGTCCAGACCCAGGGCGCCATTCGGCAGCCACTTCTTGTCCTGCCACTTCTTGAAGTTCGTGAAGGCGGTGACCACCTCGGGGCGGTCCCACGACTCGGCGCCGGTGAGCAGCTTGTCGTGCAGGTCGGGCCCGGCCGAGACCTCGAGGAGGTACTCGAAGAGCCGCATGATGTCCCAGCCGTACTTGCCGCCGAGCGTGACCGGGGTGGTCCCGGAGGCGACGAGCTTGTCGTTCATCTCCTCGAGCTCGGCGTAGCTCTTGGGCGTGGAGGAGATGCCCGCCTTCTCCATGGCGGCCTTGGAGTACCAGGCCCCGATGGCGGCGACGACGATCGGGACGCCGGCCTTCGTGCCGTTGAACGTCATGCCCGCGATCGCGTTCGTGTTGATCTTGCTGTCCCAGCCGTACTGCTGGTAGTACGGCGCAAGGTCCATGGCCTGCTGCGCCTTGACGAACGGGGCGCCGATCTGGCCGCCCCAGATGCGCCAGACGTCAGGACCGGACCCGCCGAGCAGCTCGGCACGTAGCTTGTCCGGGTAGACCGCCGCGCCGGACCCGGGGAGGCTGTCGACCCGCGTCGTGGTGCCGTTCTGGGCGTCGAAGGCGGCCACCGCGGTCTTCAGGTTGCCGATCGTCGTGTCGTCCTCGTACGTGAACAGCCGCAGGTTGTTCGAGGTGGGGGTCTTGCCCGCGTTGCTGCCGCCGCTTGGGGCCGTAGCCCCGGTGCAGGCGGCGGTCCCCGCCGCGAGCGCAGCGGCCGACAGCCCGAGGAACCCTCGGCGTGTCCAGGATCCGGTCATCTCAAACTCCTTCGTCTGAAAGCTTCTGCGAGACGGCTGCGGCGGGTGCCGCCACGCCGGTGGTGCGGTGAGTCGGGCGGTCAGGCCTGCGTGCGACCGAAGCGGCACAGCTTGGCGAACATGTCCTCGAGCAGGTACCGCACGTCGACGGTGTCGAAGACGCGGACCGGGTGGCCCGACCCCGGCAGGTAGCCGCCCTGGCTGCCGAAGCGGGGGGCTGGCACGGTGCGCGAGACGCCGCCGCGGGGGTTGAGGATCACCGAGATCGCCGGGGAGTCGCCCAGCGAGCGGGACTCGATCGGCTCCGGGTGGTGGGCGTCGTTGAACTCGACGAGCTGCTCGATCAGGTAGTCGGCGAGCTTGCTGGTGCCCCCGATCCGCTCCTCCAGCTCGGCGTAGCCGACCGACACCATCGTGTAGACGGTGGCCGGGATCTGCCAGACCGTGATGCCCGAGCCGAAGACGACGTTCGCGGCCGCGATGTCGTTGCGGAGGTTGAACTCGATGCCGTCGTACGACCAGTCGACGTCGTGCCCCATGCCGCCGATCCAGACCACGACGACGTCGCGGTGCACGATCTCGGGGTCGGTGAGGATGGCGGTCGCCATGTCGGTCAGCGGCCCGAGGAACGCGACGAACAACGGGTCCTCGGCCGACGAGAGCCGGCTCTCCGCGACGATCAGGTCGGCGCCGGCGGACGGCGCGGGCGTCGACTCGTCGGCGATCCCCCGCTCGGCCCCGTTCGCGACGGTCACCGAGCCCTCGAGGCCCATCAGCTGCAGCAGCAGGTCGACCTCGGCGCGCGAGTCGAGCATCGAGGTGGCGCTGCGCTCGGTCCCGAAGTGGGCGGGCACGATCCCCCGAACGTCGAGGGTCGGGGACAGCAGGGCGTGGACGATCGCGTACTGGTCGTCGGCCTCGTTCTTGGCGTCGGTGTCGACGATCACCCGGCGGCGTTGCGGCATCTGCTGCCCTCTCATGCGGCGGTGCATGGTCCAGTCGGGCCGCCGCGGCGCGAGTCGATCGCGCTGTGGCAGCCGACAAGTTATCGATAACTTGTCTAGGTGACCGGTAACCTACCGCCGAGCCGTGAGAGCGTCAAGGCTTCTTCCGGAGCGAGCCGAGCGAGGAGCCGATGACCACCACGACCCCCGCCGGGCGCCCGAGCATGGCCGACGTGGCCCGCCTCGCCCAGGTCTCCACCCAGACCGTTTCGCGCTACTTCACCGGCGTCGGCTACGTCCGGGAGGAGACGCGCGAGCGCATCACCGCGGCCGTCGACGACCTCGGCTACCGGCGCAACCAGTCCGCGCGCCGCTTCCGGACCCAGCAGACGAACATGGTCGGCGTGCTCTCGATGGGCCCGATCAACTACGGCAGCGCCGAGATCCTGACCGGGCTCGGGATCGCCGCGCACGCGGTGGGCATGACCCTCACCATCAGTCAGATGGACGTCGACTGGCGCGACGACACCTGGGTCGACGAGGTGGTGCAGAGCCTGGAGCACCTGCTGTCGATCCCCGTGGACGGGGTCGTCGTGGTCACGCCGTACGCGGGCATCGAGGACGCGCTGCACGACCGGATGGGCGTCACGCCGATGGTCACGGTCTCGGACCGGCCGGGGTCGCCGGCCTCTGTGGCCAGCATCCACGCGCACGCGGCTGCGCGCACGGCGACCGACCACCTCCTCGGTCTCGGGCACACCCGGATCGTCCACGTGGCGGGCCCTCCGGGACGGATCGACGCCCACGAGCGGATCCGCGGGTACTCCGACGCCATGGCCGCCGCCGGCCTGGAGCCGACCGTGCTCGAGCTGGCGCACGACTGGTCGCCACAGGCCGGATTCGCCGCCGCCCGCGCGCTCGGGTCGCCCGGTGAGTTCACCGCGGCCTTCTGCGCGAACGACGAGATCGCCCTCGGGTTCATGAGCGGGATGGGCGTCCTCGGGTTCCAGGCCCCGCGCGACTTCTCGGTCGTCGGCCTGGACGACATGCCGGCGGCCGCGTACTTCACGCCCCCGCTGACCACGATCAGGCTCGACTTCCGCCGGCTCGGCGGCGAGGCGTTCCGGATGCTTCAGACCCAGCTGGTCACCGGAGAGCCGGGCGTCTACGACTCGGTCGAGCCCGAGCTGGTCGTGCGCGCGTCCACGGCCGCTCCCCCGTCCACCTGACCCACCGGCGGGCCGGGACCGGGGACGGCCGGAACCAGCGTTTTTTCCTGGTTCGGCAGCACCCCTCCCCTGCGCTATAGTTCTGCGGGCGCCCGGAAGGGCGTTCAGGGCCATGAGGCCCCGTAGCGCAGTTGGTTAGCGCGCCGCCCTGTCACGGCGGAGGTCGCGGGTTCGAGTCCCGTCGGGGTCGCGTAGAGGCGGCAGCAGACCCACCCGGTCTGGTGCCGCGGCGGGTCAGGCATCCGCCTGACCGAGGGCCAGGTAGCTCAGCTGGTAGCAGCGTTCGCCTGAAAAGTGAAAGGTCGCCGGTTCGAACCCGGCCCTGGCCACGTACAGTCGCGGTTCTCAACCGCTTCGGGAGGAACCGCACGCGTGACACTCGCGCCAGACGAAGACCGCGACGCCCTGGTGGCTGCGTTCCTCGACGGGGACGAGCCCGCGCTCGAGCAGGTCTACAAGCGCTACTCGGCCCTCGTCTACAGCGTCTGCCTGCGCTCGCTCGGTGAGGTCACCGAGGCCGAGGACGTCACGCAGAAGGTGTTCCTCGCCGCCTGGGACAAGCGCCACAACTACAAGCCGGAGCGCGCGAGCCTCTCCGCCTGGTTGATGGGCATCACCCGCAACAAGATCGTCGACGCCCACCAGGGCCGCGCCCGCCAGCGCAGGATCACCGACCAGGTGGCGTCCAACTACGACACTCCCCGCGAACCACTCGACGTGGCGGAGCGGTTGATCGTCGCCGACGAGATCGCCCGCCTCGACGAGATGCCGCAGAAGGTTCTCCGCCTCGCCTTCTACGAGGACCTGACCCACATGCAGATCGCCGAGCGGCTCCAGCTCCCGCCCGGCACCGTCAAGAGCCACATCCGCCGCAGCCTGATCAAGATCCGCCGGAGACTGGAGGAGTCCTACGATGGCTCATCCGACTCCTGACTCGCTGGCGCTCATCGCGCTCGGCGAGGACGTGGAGTCGGACACCCTCCGGCACGTCGGCGAGTGCCGCGCCTGCTTCGCCGAGATCGAGGCGCTGCAGCAGGTCGTGGCCGTCGGCCGCTCGCTCGGCCCCGAGGACCGCCTGACCGCACCGGACCAGCGCGTCTGGTCCCAGGTCGTCGAGCACCTCCACGAGGGACGGACGACGACGCACACGGCGGTCGGCCTCCTCGAGCCCCCGTCCTCCGCGCCCGCCCCGCAGGCTCCGGTCGCGGTGATCTCGGGTTCCACCGACGAGCTCGCCGGCCGTCGACGCCCGGTCCGCCGGCGCCGTGCCACGCTCGCGGTGGCCGCCGTCACCGCCCTCGTCGTCGGCGTCACCGGGGGCTATTTCCTGAAGGGCCTGGTCGAGCCGGCCGTCGAGGTCAGCGCCCGGACCCAGCTCAACGCGCTCCCCCGGTGGTCGGGGGCCAACGGCACCGCGGCGATCGAGGACAGCGGCGACGGCGAGCGCACCCTGGTGGTCAACATGGACCTCCCGCCGAGCATGCGGGTCGACGGCACGCTCGAGGTCTGGTTGAGCGACACCCGGGCCCAGGACATGGTCGCGATGGGCACGATGACGAGCTCGACCACCGTGCGCTTCCCCGTCCCGGCCTCCATGGACCTTGCGACGCACCCGATCGTGGACGTCTCGCTGGAACCGGCAGGTGACAGCGACCCGGCCCACTCCGACGTCTCGGTCGTCCGCGGCCGCCTGAACGTCTGACCGGTCTGCCGGGCCAGGAGCCCGAGCCGTACGTCAAGCACGGCTCGGTCAGCACGCCGCCCGACTTCTTCGCCGTCGAGGCGGCCAGTCTGCGCTGGCTCGCCGACGCACCCGACGGTGCCGCCGTCGTGGGCGTGCAGTCTGTCGAGCCGAAGCGGATCGTCCTCGACCACCTCGACCTCGCCCGTCCGACCCCGGAGGCCGCCGAGGCCTTCGGGCGGGCCCTGGCCCGGACGCACGCGGCCGGCGCACCGGCGTTCGGCGCACCGCCGGCCGGCTGGGAGGGTGACGGCTTCATCGGGCGGCAGCGCATGTCGATGCGGCCCACCCCGCACTGGGGAACGTTCTACGCCGAGCAGCGCGTGCTCCCGTACGCCCGGGAGGCGCACGCGGTCGACCACCTGTCCGCGGCCGCCCTGGCCGCCGTCGAGCGCGTGGCAAGCCGACTGCGGGCGGGGGACTTCGACGACGACCGGCCGCCCGCGCGGATCCACGGCGACCTCTGGTCGGGCAACGTGATCTTCACCCCGAACGGCGTCGTCATGATCGACCCCGCCGCGCACGGCGGGCACGGCCTGACCGACCTCGCGATGCTGCACCTCTTCGGCGTCCCCGGCCTCGACCGGATCGACGCGGCGTACGCGGAAGTGGCGGGCCTCGACCCGGGTTGGCGCGACCTGATCGGGCTCCACCAGCTGCACCCGCTCCTCGTGCACGCGGTGAGCCACGGCCCCGCGTACGGGTCCGAGGCGGCGTCGGTCGCCTTCCGCTACCGCTGAGGCGGCGTCGGCCTCGCCGCTCCGGGTAAGAAGGGTCTGGTGCCGCACGACCGAGCGGCGCCAGAACCTGGAGACGCTCGATGAGCCTGATCAACCCCGTCACGCAGTACCCGTCCGACCCGAAGAAGCAGAAGCAGCCGGCTCCCGGCCTCGCCGAGGACCTCGCTCCCGCCGCCGACCACGGCGAGGGCTCGTACGTCGGCAGCGCCAAGCTGGTCGGCCGTCGCGCGCTCGTGACCGGCGCGGACTCCGGCATCGGCCGCGCCGTCGCGATCGCCTTCGCGCGCGAGGGTGCCGACGTCGCCCTCAACTACCTCCCGGTCGAGCAGAGCGACGCCGACGACGTCGTCGCCGCGGTGAGCGAGAGCGGTCGCAAGATCGTCCAGCTCCCCGCCGACCTGACCGACGAGGCGACGGCCCGCAAGGTCGTCACCGACGCCGTCGAGCAGCTCGGCGGACTGGATCTCCTCGTCCTCGTGGCCGGCAAGCAGCAGGCCGTCGAGGACCTGGCCGACATCACGTCGGAGCAGTTCGACCAGACCTACAAGACGAACGTCTACGCGATGTTCTGGATGATCCAGGAGGCGCTGCCGCACCTGCCGGCCGGCTCGGCCATCATCAACACCTCCTCGGTGCAGGCCTACAGCCCGAGCCCGCACCTGGTCGACTACGCGTCGACGAAGGGCGCGATCAACACGTTCAGCAAGGCGCTGGCGCAGCAGCTCGCGCCCAAGGGGATCCGCGTGAACGTCGTCGCGCCGGGCCCGGTGTGGACCCCGCTCCAGGTCACCGGCGGTCAGCCGACGGAGGCGCTCGACAGCTTCGGCGAGGACACCCCGCTGGGCCGGATGGGTCAGCCCGCCGAGATGGCGGCGGCGTACGTCTACCTCGCCTCGCCGGAGTCGAGCTACGTCGTCGGCGAGACGCTCAACCTCAACGGCGGCATGCCGACCCCGTAAGGGGTCAGCGCCACCAGACGGTGGTGTCCGGCGGGACGTCGCGTCCGGCGTCGGGGTCGCTGCTCAGCAGCACCTCGGCGTCGGGCGGGAGCCGGACGTCGGCGTCGCCGAGGTTGGCGGTGACGTGGACGGGGCTGCGGTCGAAGGTCAGGACGCGTTCCCCCGGCGCGGAGGTCCAGCGCAGGTCGCCGGCGCCGAGGCCGAGGTCACGGCGGAGCCGGAGCGCGGACGTCCAGAGCACGAGGGTCGAGGCCGGGTCGGCCTGCTGTCGGTCGCGGGCGAGGGCGGCGTACGCCTCGGGCTGCGGCAGCCACGGCTCCCCGCTGGAGAAGCCGAGGGCCGGCGCGTCCGCCTCCCAGGGCATCGGCACGCGGCACCCGTCCCGGCCGAGGTCCACACCCTGCGTCCGCGCGAAGGCCGGGTCCTGCCGGTCGGCGTCGGCGAGCATGGTGTGCTCCCCCAGCCCGAGCTCGTCGCCCTGGTAGACGTACGCCGACCCGGGCAGCGCAAGCATGAGCAGGGCGGCCGCCCGGGCCCGCCGCAGGCCGAGAGCGACGTCCGGCTGCACGGAACGCGGCCCCACCCGCCGGGGCGCCTCGCCGACCGGGTAGCCGAAGCGCGACGCGGCCCGCAGGGTGTCGTGGTTGCCGAGCACCCAGGTCGGGGCGGCGCCGACCCCGCCGTACGCGGCGATCGACTCGTCGACGACGGCCCGCAGGGCGGCCGGCTCCCAGTGCGTGACCAGGAACGGCCAGTTGAAGACCTGGTGCAGCTCGTCAGGCCGGACGTAGCGCACCGCGCGGTCGACCCCGACATTGACCTCCCCGCAGAGCATCCGCGGGCGGTCGGCGTACGTCTCGGCGAGGCTGCGCCAGTGGCGGTGGAGGTCGTGCACGCCCTCCTGGTCCCAGTACGGCGCCTGCTGCTTGGCGCCCGAGGCCAGCGGGGAGCCGGGGTACGACGGGAAGGTCGGGTCCTTGACCAGCCCGTGGCCGACGTCGATCCGGAAACCGTCGACGCCGCGGTCGAGCCAGAAGCGCAGGACGTCGTCGTAGTCGGCCCGAACTCGCTCCGAGGACCAGTTGAGGTCGGGCTGCGCAGAGTCGAAGAGGTGGAGGTACCACTGCCCGTCGGGCACCTGCGTCCACGCGGGCCCGCCGAAGACCGACTGCCAGTCCGTCGGCTCGTCGCGGAAGTGGTAGCGCTCGCGTTCCGGCGAGCCGGGACCGGCGGCGAGGGCCGCCTGGAACCAGGGGTGCGCCGACGAGGTGTGGTTGGGCACCAGGTCGACGATCACGCGGAGCCCGAGGGCGTGGGCGCGGGTCAGGAGGACGTCGACGTCGTCGAGGCTCCCGAGCAGGGGGTCCACGCCGCAGAGGTCGCTGATGTCGTAGCCGCCGTCGACCTGCGGCGACGGGTAGAACGGCGACAGCCAGACGGCGTCCACGCCCAGCGCCGCCAGCTCGTCCAGGTGGGCGGTGACCCCGGGCAGGTCTCCGAGCCCGTTGCCGTCGGTGTCGGCGAACGAGCGGGGGTAGACCTGGTAGACGACGGCCGTACGCCACCAGCCGCCGTCACCACCCGTGGTGACGGCGCTCCCCTGCGTGGTGGTCAGCGGCGGTCGACAGCACCCGCGCGAAGCTTCGGCGTCTCCATGACGTCACCCACGATGG
The DNA here is from genome assembly GCF_014193425.1 of Microlunatus antarcticus. Lineage (NCBI taxonomy): Bacteria > Bacillati > Actinomycetota > Actinomycetes > Propionibacteriales > Propionibacteriaceae > Microlunatus > Microlunatus antarcticus. The sequence goes on from NZ_JACHZG010000004.1 coordinate 36,924, forward strand.
TGTTGCTGCGACGCGGCAGGATGTAGCGCGACGTGAGGCTGAGCAGGGTCTGGAGCCGGTTGCGCCCGCCCAGGATGTAGACGATGTGCAGGCCGATCCAGCCGAGCCAGGCCACGACGCCCTTGAGCTTGAGCCCGAACGGGGTCTGCAGGACGGCGTCGCCGCGGCCGATCGTGGCCATGGTGCCCTTGTTGTGGTACTCGAACTTCTCCGTCGGCGCACCGCGGTGGAGCCGGGCGATCTGCTTGGCCGCGAACTTGCCGGTCTGGATCGCCGGCTGCGCGAGCTGCGGCAGCGGGGTGTCCACGGTCAGGCTGACGTCGCCGATCGCGAAGATGTTCTCCTCGCCCAGGACGCGCAGGTCGGAGTTGACCTCCACGCGGCCACCACGGCCGATCGGGATGCCCCACTCGCGCAGCGCCGGGTTGCCCGAGACGCCGGCCGCCCAGATGACCAGGTCGACGGGGACGGAGTCGCCGCCCTTGAAGTCGACCGAGTCGGCGTGGACCTCGGAGATCGCGGTGTTGAGCCGCACGTCGACGCCGCGCTTGACCAGCTCGGCCAAGGCGTACTTGCGCAGCGAGTCGTCGAAGGGCGCGAGCAGGTAGGGCGCCATCTCCACGAGGATCACGTGGACCTGCGCCGGGTTGAGCTCGGGGTAGGTGGAGGGCAGCGCCTCCTGCTTGAGCTCGGCCAGCTGCCCGGCCATCTCGACGCCGGTCGCGCCGCCGCCGGCCACCAGCACGGTGAAGCCACCGCTGTTGGGGTCGGACCGGCCCGCGATGATCTCCATGCTGCCGAAGATCGTGTCGCGCACCCGCAGGGCCTCGGCCCGCGTGTACATCGACATGGTGAACTCAGCCGCCCCGGGGATACCGAAGTGGTTGGTCGTGATGCCGGTCGCGAGGACCAGGTAGTCGTAGCTGATCTTGACGCCGTCGTCGCCACA
>NZ_JACHZG010000005.1 GCF_014193425.1 Microlunatus antarcticus
TGCCGCTGCTGGTGCTCGCGGTCGTCGCCTCGATCTTCCTGCACGGTGCGATCTTCATCGGCCCCGTCGTCTGGCTGCTCCTGCTGTCCGGCATGGGGCGCCGACCTCACCACCGCTAGGCCTCAGCCGAACCAGCGCAGCAGCTCGGGGACCAGCCCGCCCTCGTCGAAGGGCACGCTGACGGCGTCCGCCACCGCCCGGACCTCGGGCGGGGCCTCGGGCAGGGCGACGCCCCGACCGGCCCACTGCAGCATCTCGATGTCGTTGCGCCCGTCGCCGGCGGCCAGCACGTCCTCGGCCTTGACCCCGAGGTCGGCGGCGATCTGGGCGAGCGCCGTCGCCTTGTTCACGCCCTCGGGCGCGATGTCGAGCCACGCGCTCCAGCCGACGAAGTAGGTGACGCCCTGCAGCCCGAGGTGCGAAGCCAGGGCGATGAACTCCTCGACCGAACGCCGCGGGTCCCGCAGGATCACGCGGGTCACCGGCAGCGCGCTGAGCTCCTCGGCGCTCTGCACGACCAGCTCACCGGTGAGGTCGCCCTCGGGGAAGTGGTCGTTCAGGCGGTAGCCGCGCCCGATCTCCTCCACCGCGATGAGCGTCCCGGGAGCGAACTCCTCCACCCGCTCGATCACCTCGCGCGGGTCGAAGGTGATGGCCTGGACGATCTCCTGCGGCGGGTAGGACACGATCACGGCCCCGTTGGAGCAGACGGTGAGGCCGGGCGGCAGCCCGAGCTGCTCGACGAGGTCGACCGTGCTGTGCCAGGAACGTCCGGTGGCCAGCACGACCGGCACGCCGGCGGCGATCACGCGGCCGATCGCGTCGGCCATGGCGGCGGAGAGCATGCCGTCGCGGTCGACCACCGTGCCGTCGACGTCGAGCGCGACCAGGCGCGGTCGCCAGCCGGGGTGCCCCTCGGGCCACGTGGACGTCATCGACGCCTCAGCGCTTCCCGACCGGCACGAGCGCCTCGCGCCCGCCCAGGAACGGTCGCAGCGCGGCGGGCAGCCGTACGGAGCCGTCGGCCTGCTGGTGGTTCTCCAGGATCATGATGATCGTCCGCGTCATGGCGCACAGCGTGCCGTTGAGCGTCGCCACCGGCGCCGTCCCGGTCTCGAACTTGGACCGGATGTTCAGGCGCCGGGCCTGGAACTGGGTGCAGTTCGACGTCGACGTGATCTCGCGGTAGCGCGACTGCGTCGGCAGCCAGCCGTAGCAGTCGTACTTGCGCGCGGCGCTCAGCCCGAGGTCGCCGCCCGCCAGCTCGAGCACCTGGTAGGGGATCTCGAGCGCGTCGATGAACTCCTTCTCCCAGCCCAGCAGGCGCTGGTGCTCCGCGTCGGCGTCCTCCGGCGCGCAGTAGACGAACATCTCGACCTTGTCGAACCAGTGCACCCGGAAGATCCCGCGGGTGTCCTTGCCGTACGAGCCGGCCTCGCGCCGGTAGCTCGGGCTGTAGCCGGCGTAGCGCAGCGGCAGGGATGCGGCGTCGAGCACCTCGTCGGAGTGGTACGCCGCGAGCGGCACCTCGGCGGTGCCCACGAGGTAGAGGTCGTCCTCCTCCAGGTGGTAGACGTCCTGCGCGGCCTGGCCCAGGAAGCCGGTGCCGGCCATCGCGGACGGCTTGACCAGCGCGGGCGGGATCATCGCGGTGAAGCCGTTGCGCAGCGCGGTGCTCATCGCGAGGTTCAGCAGGGCGAGCTCGAGCTCAGCCCCCTGCCCGGTGAGGAAGTAGAAGCGGGAGCCGGACACCTTGGCGCCGCGCTCGACGTCGATCGCGCCGAGCAGCTGACCCAGCTCGAGGTGGTCACGGGGCTCGAAGCCCTCCACGGCGAAGTCCCGGCGCTCGCCGTGCGTCTCGAGCACGACGTAGTCGTCCTCGCCACCCTCGGGGACCCCCGGCGCGACGAGGTTGCCGACCTGCTCCACCAGCCCGCCGAAGGCCGTGCCCAGCTCGCCGGCCATCGCCTCGGCCCGCTTGACCAGGTCGGAGAGCTCCTTGGTCCGCGCCATCAGCGCGACGCGCTCGTCGCCGGTGGCCTTGGGGATCTGGCGCCCGAGGTCCTTCTGCTCGGCCCGCAGCTGCTCGAAGCGCGTGATCGCGCCCCGGCGGGCCTCGTCGGCGGCCAGCAGCTGGTCGACGAGCTCGACCGACTCGCCGCGGGCGGCCTGGGAGGCACGGACGCGGTCAGGGTCGGTGCGCAGCACCTGGACGTCGATCACCCCGACAGACTAACGAGAGCCCTCCCCGAGACGGCGGCCGTTTCCCACGGGGCGAGGGGCTCGGGTGGGCACGTTCGTGCGTCGGGGTGCTGAGAAGGCCGCGATACTGGACCCACCATGGTCCGCCGCACCCCCTCGCTCTCGGCGGTCTCCGTCGCCGTCGTGCTGGGGCTCGCGTTCGTCGTGTGGACCGGCCTGGTCCTGGCCTTCCCGCCCGTCGCGCGAGCGGACCGGCTGCTGCTCGCCCCCACGCTGACGCCCGGCTCGGCGCTCGCCCAGATCAGCGCGGCCTTCTCGCTGCTCACCTACCCCGGCCTCGTCTTCGCCGCCGTCGCGGGGCTGGCCGTCTGGGCCTGGCAGCGCCGGCTGCGGCAGCTCTGCCTCGCGCTGGTGCTCATGATCGTGCTCGGCTGGGGCGGCTACGGCCTGGTCAAGCTCGCCGTCCGGCGCGCGCGACCCGAGCGGGCCCTCGACGTGCTCACCGCGACCGGCTACGCGTACCCCTCCGGCCACCTGACCGCGATCGTCTGCGGAACCATCGCGGTGGGCGCGGCGATGGCCGTGTCCCGCCGGCCTGTCCGCGCCCGCTTCGCCTGGCAGGTGGCCGCGATCGCCATCGTCGCGCTGGTCGCCCTCGACCGCTGGATCACCAGCGCGCACTGGATCTCCGACCTGGTCGGCGGGGCGCTGTTCGGTGGCCTGGTGGCCACGGTCTCGCTCCTGCTCGCCGGGGTGCACGTGCCGCTGCCGCACGACTTCGTCACCGAGATCGCCCGCTCGCGGGTGCCGCGGCCCGACGACCACGTGACCCGACGCGCCGCCGTCATCTACAACCCCGCCAAGGTCGTCGACTGGGTGACGTTCCGGCGCCAGGTCGAGTACGAGCTGAAGACCCGCGGCTGGGAGCGCACCCTGTTCCTGGAGACGACGCCCGAGGACTCCGGGCACGCGATGACCGCGTACGCCGTCCGCGAGGGCGTCGACCTGGTGCTGGGCGCCGGCGGCGACGGCACCGTCCGCGTCATCTGCTCCGGGCTGGCCGACACGGGGATCCCGTTCGGGCTGATCCCGGCGGGCACCGGCAACCTGCTGGCCAAGAACATCGGCATCCCGCTCGACGCCGCCCTCGCCCTCGACGTCGCGCTCGACGGCGAGGACAAGCCGATCGACCTGGTCGGCCTGACGATCGACGGTCACACCCGCCACACCTTCGCGGTGATGGCGGGCATCGGGGTCGACGCCGCGATCATGGAGAGCACGAACGCCGACCTCAAGAAGGCGGTCGGCTCGGCCGCCTACTTCGTCGCCGCCGCGCAGAACGCCAACCACAAGGCGCTCCTGACCCGGATCCAGGTCGACGACGGCGAGGTCGTGGAACGGCTCGCCCACGTGATCGTCGTCGGGAACGTGGGCTTCCTGCAGGGCAACCTGCCGCTCATCCCCGACGCGCGGCCCGACGACGGGCTGCTGGACGTGCTGATCGCGTCGCCGGTCACGTTCCGCGACTGGGCCCGGGTCTTCCGCCGCGTCGTCACCCGGCGGCACCGCGAGGACGCCCAGCTCGACCGCTTCACCGGCCGCAAGGTGACGATCACGGTCGACCGGCGCGACGCGTACCAGCTCGACGGCGACACGGCCGGCGACTGCCGCACGTTGACCGCCGAGGTCCGCCCGGGTGCGCTGGTCGTCCGCGTGCCGAGGGAGGCGGCGACGCCGCGCGCGACCTCCGCGGAGCTCGTCGAGGTCGGGGCCGCGGCCGAGCCCCAGGACCGGACGCCCACCGCCGGGTAGCGTTGCGGGCATGGGTGTCTTCGACAAGGTCCGCGAGTTCGCCGAGCACCTGAGCGAGTCGGACGAGGGTCCCGCCAAGGGCTCCCCCGCCGCCGCGTCGGGCGGTGGCCTCGGCCGCGGCCCCGGCAGCGAGGGCCAGGACGGCGAGGTGTCGGAGGCCGGTTCGAGCTTCGACGACCCGCAGGCCGCGTTCGGCGGGGCGGACGCCGTCCCCGCGACGCCGGACGCCACGCCCAGCACGCGCCTCGACACCGGCGGCGAGGACAAGCCGAAGCACGAGGACCAGCGGTCCGAGAACATCGCCAGCGTGGCCCCGAGCGAGAACGTCCCCGCCTCCGAGCGCGACGACGTCTGACGGCCTGAGGCTCAGCCTCTGAGCCGCTCCAGCCAGGAGGACGCGGCCGCGTAGTCCGCGTTCGCGGTGCCGGGGCGGACGTCGGGCGGGACCTCGTCGGCGCGCGGGTAGCTGCCGAGGAACACCACCTCCGCGCACGTGCGGTAGAGGCCCATCAGCGCCTCGGCCAGGCGGGCGTCGCTGACGTGGCCCTCGGCGTCGACCGAGAAGCAGTAGTCCCCCAGCGTTCGACGCGTCGGCCGGGACTCGATCCGGCAGAGGTCGACGCCGCGGCTCGCGAACTGCTCGAGGATCTCGAGCAGCGCGCCGGGGTGGTTCTCCCGCATGAAGAGCACGAGCGTCGTCTTGTCCGCGCCGGTCGGCTCCCCGACGGGTCCCGGCCGGGTGACGAGCACGAAGCGGGTGACGGCGTCCGGGTTGTCGGCGATGCCGGAGGCCAGGGCGTCGAGACCGTAGAGCTCGCCGGCCACGACGGCGCAGATCGCGGCGTCGAAGCGCGAGCCCTCGCGGGCGACCTCCGCCGCGGCCGCCGCCGTGGAACCACCGACCACGACCTCCGCTTCGGGCAGGTGGTCCGCGAGCCAGCGTCGGCACTGGGCCTCGGCGTGCGGGTGGGTCGTGACGAGCCCGACGTCGGCGAGCCGGGTCCCGGGCCGGGCGTACAGACCGAACTGGACCGGCAGCAGCACCTCACGCGTGATCACGAGCGGTTCGCCGTACGCGAGGTTGTCCAGGGTCGCGGTCACCCCGCCCTCGACCGAGTTCTCGATCGGGACCAGCGCGGCCGCCACCTCGCCCTCGCGGACGGCCTGCAGCGCCTGGCCGACGGTCGCGTACGGGACGGGGTCGGCGGGCGCCGGCGGGTCGAGGGTCAGCAGCGCCTGGTGGGTGAAGGTCCCGACGGGGCCGAAGTAGCCGTACGCGGTCGCATCGGGCGCAGGCACGCGGCGACTCTAGTGCCGCTCAGCGCCGGAGCGAGATCGTGTTCAGCGAGGTGGTGACGGCCTGCACGCCGGCCTTGCCGCCGTCGTGGGGGTAGTCGGAGAAGAAGGCGACGTGCCGCCCGCTCTCGAGCCGGACGACGACCACGACCAGGCGGTCGTACGGGGTGTCGAGGCCCTTCTTCCTCACGTCCACGTTCCCCAGCCGGGAGCCGAAGCGGTCGGCCGGGACCGGCAGCTGGACCCCGCCGGCGGCGACCTTGCTGAGCGAGGGGTTGTCCTCGGCGGAGTAGAGCTGGTCGACGAGGGTGTCGAAGACGGCCTTCGTCGTCGTGCCCAGGTCCGCCGAGACGAGCGGGTCGTCGACCAGGAGCACGCCGGTCACCGCGCTCCAGTCGGCCCCGCTGGCGTCGAAGTTGGGGTGCACCTCGAAGCTGCACGCCTCGTACGCGGTGAAGCCCTGCGGCGGGGTCTGGGCGTCGCCGCAGCCGTACGGGGCCCCGGCCAGGGTCATCGAGAACTCCTGGAACCGGACGGTCCGGTCCTCGTCGACGGTGAAGGTCGACGCCTCCGGGGGTGCGGCCGGCGGGTCGCGTGGCGGCCCGACCGGGAGCCGGTCGGCGTCGGCGCGGACGACGAGCCCGACCGCGAGCAGCGCGACGACCACCGTGGCCAGGATGGCCAGGACGGCCACCGGGAGCCGGACGGCGCGCTCGTTCACCGGGTCAGGATAAGGACCCCAGGGTTCGCCCCGGGCCCGTCCGGCTCGACGGGTCCGACGAGACTGAGGACGTGACCGCCCCCTCCCCCTCGCTCGCGTCCTTCATCGCCGGCCTGCCCAAGGCCGAGCTGCACGTCCACCAGGTCGGATCGGCCTCGCCGCGGATCGTGGCCCAGCTCGCGGAACGTCACCCCGGCGTCGTGCCCGCCGACCCCGAGGCGCTGGCCGCGTACTTCCAGTTCGACGACTTCGCGCACTTCATCTCGATCTACCTCTCGGTGGTCAAGCTCGTGGAGACGGCCGAGGACGTCCGCCTGCTGACGTACGAGATCGGCCGTGAGATGGCCGGCCAGCAGATCCGCTACGCCGAGCTGACGATCACGCCCTACCTCAGCGTGAACGAGCGGCTGCCGGCGGAGGCGTTCCTGGAGGCGATCGAGGACGCGCGGACCGGCGTGGAGCGCGACTTCGGCGTGCGGCTGCGCTGGATCTTCGACATCCCGGCCGACTTCGGCGTCCCTGCCGCGGAGATGACCGCCTCGATCGCGCTCGACCACCACGTCCCCGGCCTGGTCGGGCTGGGCATCGGCGGGTCGGAGCAGGGCTTCCCGCGCTCGATGTTCGTCGAGCAGTTCGACCGCGCCCGTGCGTACGGTCTGCACTCCGTCCCGCACGCGGGTGAGACCACCGGCCCGGCGACGATCTGGGACGCGATCCAGAACCTCGGTGCCGAACGGATCGAGCACGGCATCACCGCGGTCCAGGACCCGGACCTGATGCGCTACCTCGCCGAGAACGAGATCACCCTCGACGTCTGCCCCACCTCGAACGTCGCGCTCAAGGTCGTCGACGACCTGGCGCAGCACCCGCTGCCGGCCCTCGTCGCGGCCGGCGTACCGGTGAGCATCAACACCGACGACCCGCCCATGTTCGGCACCGACCTCAACACCGAGTACGCGGTCGCCGCCGACCTGCTCGGCCTCGACGAGGCGGGCGTGGCCCGGCTGGCCCGGGCGGCCGTGGACGCCGCGTTCGTGGACGAGGTCTACCGCACCGAGCTGCGCGGCGAGATCGACGCGTACGTGGCGGGCCGGCAGGGCGCCTGAGCCCGGGCGACGCTCCCTGAGCCTGTCGAAGGGCTTCGCGCCAACGCTCGTTTAACCCCGTCGCAGGGTCGCGCACCAGCGCTCCCTGAGCTTGTCGAAGGGCCTCGAAGAGGTCGGCGTTGTTCTTTCCGAGGAGCGCCAACCCGTTCCGGGCCCTTCGACGAGCTCAGGGAGCGTTCGTGGGCCTCAGGAGCGTTCTCGGGGACTCAGCGAGCGTCCAGTAGCAGCGCTGTCAGCTGGCCTCGACGACGTGCGGGGGCTCGGCCGAGCGGTGCTGGAAGGACAGGATGCGGGGGTTGACGACCACGCCGTCGCGGATCTCGATCGCCCGCCGGATCGTCTCGTCCGCGTCCCAGGCCGACGGCCCCGCGGAGACGACCGCGAGGTAGCGCAGCAGCGCCTCGCTGTTCTCCCAGGTGGCCGAGTTCCACAGGTAGGACGGGCTGTGGTCGACGGCGTAGTAGTGCAGCCCGTCGCCCACCTCGAACATCGGGTCGACGAAGCTCGTCGGGCGCGCCCAGGAGAAGCCCATCCCCTCGTCGCAGGAGACGTCGACGAAGAGGGTCCCGGGGCGGAACGCGCCCAGCTCGTCGGCGTCCACGAACATCAGCGGGTCGTCGGTGTCCTGCAGGATGCAGTTGACGACGACGTCGTACTCGGCGAGCAGCTCGACCAGCGGCCGCGCGTTCGACTCGTCGTGGTCCTGGTCGACGACCAGGACGTGGCCCGGGCGGTCGGGGTCCGGCAGGAACATCTGCATCGTGACGAACCCGAACGGCGAGGCCACCGCGGCCGAGCTGCGCTGGGTCAGCACGGTGACGTCGTTGATGCCGAGGGCGGCCAGGCCGCGAACGGCCCCGCGCGCCGTGGCGCCGAAGCTGATCACGACCGCGCGGAGCCGCCGCCCGTAGTCGCCGGTGCTCCCGCGCAGCGCGAGCGCGTGCAGGACGGAGCTGTAGCCGGCCAGCTCGTTGTTCTTGTGGAAGACGTGGACGCTGAAGGCCCCCTCGCGGGTCCAGTGGTTCATCGCCTCCCACGCGATCAGGGTGAGCCCGCGGTCGATCGCCACCTGGGTCATCTCGACGTCCTGCACGCAGTGCGGCCACCCCCAGACGACCTGCCCGGGCCGCAGCCGGCGCAGGTCGTCGACGACCGGCTTTCCCAGCACGACGACGTCGCTGCGCTCCAGGAGCTCGTCGCGCGGCAGCAGGCCGGCGACGAGCGGGGCCAGCTGGTCGTCGGAGACGCCGAACCGCTCCCCGTAGCCGCGCTCGAGGAAGAGCCGCTCGCGCAGCTCCGGCTCGATCCGGCTCAGGTGGTCGGGGTGGAGGGCCAGACGTCGCTCGTCCGGCTTCTGGGAGGTCGCCACGATGCCGAGGCTCAAGGGCTGCACCGGTCGAACACTACGGACACCCATCCCTTGGACGTTCGGACGTAGGAACGTACTATCGACCCATGGGTGACCTGGAGGCCCGCGTGGCGGCGCTGGAGGAGACCGTGGCCCGGCTGGGCCGGGCACCGGACGTACACGACGCGCCGGCCGAGGGGATCGACCTGTGGCTCGTCGACGCCCTGCACGCCCGGCACCCGGCGGGAGCGGTCGCCTTCGGGGGCTCCGTCCGCGTCGGCCAGGGCGAGGCGGTCTGGCAGTGGGGCTCCGACGCCGAGGGGTTGCGTGAGGCCGACTGGTCGAGCGCCGCCGGGGTCCTCGACGCCCTCGGCCACCCGGTCCGGCTCCGGCTGCTGCAGCGGGTGCTCAACGGGACGAGCGCGACCGCCGAGCTCGCCCTCGACGAGGCGCTGGGCACGACCGGGCAGCTCCACCACCACCTCCGCGCGCTCGTCGCCGCCGGCTGGCTGGCGTCGGTCGGACGCGGGACCTGGGCGATCCCGGCTCCCCGGGTGGTCCCCCTGATGGTCGTCGTGTCCGCGGGGCTGGCCCGGTGAGCGGCCGCGTACGGCTGCTGGCCCTCGCGCTCGCCGCGCTGGTCGTCGGCACGGCGGCCGGGCTGCTCGCCGGGCTGCGGGGTCCGACGCTCGGGCCGGCGACGACCGGCGACCCGGCGCTCGCCGCGGACGTCCGCGCGTCGTTCACCTCGGAGCGCGGGTTCACCTCCCTGTCCGCCGCCCGGGTGCGGGACGGGCAGGTCACGTTCGCCGGGCTGGGCGAGGTCGACGGCGCCCCGCCGGCCCCGGACACCCCGTACGAGCTGGGCTCGATCACGAAGACGTTCACCGCCGCGCTGCTGGCCGACGCCGTCACCCGCGGCGAGGTGCGGCTGGACGACCCCGTCGCGACGTACCTGCCCGAGCTGGCCGACACCGCGGCCGGGGCGAGCACGCTGCGCGCGCTGGCCACCCACACGGCCGGGCTGCCGTCGTTCCCCACGTCGTCGACCCCGACCGTCCTGGTCCGGGTCGTCGGCAACGAGAACCCGTACGCCGGCACGGTCGAGGCGCTGCTCGGCGCGACCCGGACCACGGAGGTGACCGACGCCGGGACCTACCGCTACTCCAACCTGGGGGTCGCGCTGCTCGGGCACGCGCTGGCTCGGGCGGCCGACGTTCCGGGCTGGCCGGACCTCGTGCACGACCGGCTGCTGCAGCCGCTCGGGATGACCCGCACGGTCGTCGTGGAGCAGCCGTCGCAGGTGCCGGCCGGAGCGGCGCACCCCCACCAGGAGAACGGCTGGTCCGCGCCCTTCTGGACCGGTCCCGCCATGGCCCCGGCCGGGTCCTCGACGGTCACGACCGCGACCGACCTCGCAACCTGGGCCCGGGCGCTGCTCGACGGCTCGGCGCCGGGGGCCTCGGCGCTGGACCCGGTGGCCGACATCCCCGGCGGACGCATCGGGCTGGCCTGGCACGTCTATGACGTCGAGGGCCGGACGGTCACCTGGCACAACGGCGGCACGGGCGGCACCCGGACGATCCTCGCGCTCGACCGAGAGCGCGGTCAGGCGGTGCTGCTCCTGTCGAGCAGCGGTCGGGACGCCGACACCGCCGGTCTGCGCCTCGCGGCGACGGCGCCCGGTCAGCCGGTGCCGGCCGTCGACGGCCCGACGGTCGGCTGGGCCGGGCTGCTCGGCTGGAACGTGGTCGGTCTGCTCCTGATCGGCACCGCGATCCTGCGCTGGCGGGCCGGGCGCGGCTGGCCGCTGGTCGACGGTGCGCTCGCGGCCGCCACGGGACTGCTGGTCCTGCTTGTGCACGGACCGTGGCTGCTCGTCCCCACCGCGGTCTGGGTCGGGCTCACGCTCGCCGTGGGCGTCCTCGCGGCGGCGGCGTCACTCCGCCGTGGCGGTCCTCCGACGACCTCGCGCCGGAGCCTGGTCGCGTCCCTCGCCGGCACGGCCGTCGTCCTGGCCGTCGCCCTCTGGACGCTCTGAGCGAGAGACGCCCTTGGGTGCGCGGAAGGGGAACATCTCGGGTCGCCGCGGCTTCTTCCACCACAGGACGATCGCCACGAGCACCAGGATCTGCACGGCCGGGGAGAGGGTGTCGCGGATGCGGTGCGCAGTGACGTCGAGCGCGGGGCCGACGTCGATGGCCCGGCCGGGGACGTACGCGAGCGAGAGCGCGGCACCGCGAACGGTCATCAGCCGGTCGAGCTTGCTCGGGCCCATCACGGCCAGGGGCATCCAGGCGATGAGGTCGTACCAGGAGAGCGTGTACATCGAGGTGACGAGCCAGGCCACCGAGAGGACCAGCGAGGTCCGAAGCGCGATCGTCAGCGGGTCGCGGCGGACGTCCGCGCCCTTGGGCAGACCGGGGGCGGCAACCCAGGGCAGGACCCGCGAGAGCATCCAGCCGATGACGAAGAGGCCGAGGTAGGACACGATCCCGACGACGACCTTGGCGTGGGTGCTCGTCATGAACTGCGCGAAGAGCGTGTAGAACGGCGCGGCCCACGAGCCGACCGAGACGTAGCCGCCGTTGCGCAACGCCTGGAAGAAGGCGGTCGGCTGCCAGATGACGTACGCCCACCCCATCGGGATGGCGGTGCCGAGGCACAGCAGCAGGGCCTTCTTCGGTTCTCGCCGGTAGGCCCAGAGCATGGCGAGGCCCCAGATCCCGATGCTGACCTTGCTGCAGCCGGCCAGCCCGATGCCCAGCCCGGCGACGAAGGCGTTGCGGCGCATGAAGAGCAACCCGGCCACCGCGAACATGACCGAGATGGCCTCGTTGTGGGCGCCGGCGACGACGGCCCAGATGAGCAGCGGGTTGCAGATCCCGAGCAGCGCGGCGCGGGCCTGGCGCTGTCGGTCGCCGTGCGCCATCAGGATGATCAGCCCGCCGGCCACGATGAACGGCACGACCGCGAAGACCTGCAGCCAGAAGACGATGTCGTGCATGTTCTCGCCGCCGAGCTTGTTGGCGAGCAGCTGCAGCCAGGACGCGATCGGCCCGTAGACGCTCGGCGTGTCCTGCCAGGGACGCTCGGTCCAGCGCAGCACCGGGTCGAACTGGCCGCGGAACACCTCGGCCGGGGTGATCTCGTACGGGTCGCGCCCGATCGCCTGGAGCCGCCCGTACGCCGCGTACATCAGCACGTCGGCCGACGTCAGCGGCGGCACGGTGATCGTGGCCAGGCTCAGCCCGGTGCCCAGCAGGAACAGCCGCTTCGGCCGGGGCCGCCAGCCGTCGGCGAGGGCGCGCATGCCGACGAACAGGCCCACCGCGCCGACGACGATCGCCAGCCAGATCGCGGCCGAGACGAGCCACTCGTTCGGGATGGTGATCGTGCCGGCGGGGAGATACCAGGGCGGCAGGTAGCTCTCGCGCGGGCCGAGGGTGAGGGCGACGGCCGACGGGCCCAGGAACCCGACGACGATCGTGATCAGCGTCGCGCCGACGATCCCGACCAGCGCCCACCGGTGGTCGCGGTGCCACACGTCGGGGGCGTAGACCTGCCGGCGCTGCTTGGCCGGGTTGCCCGCGCTGCCGGTGTGCCGGCGCGAACCGTTCCGGTGGCCGGCCTGGGGCTGCGGGTGCCGCTTGACGGCGGGGGTCGTGCTCATCGCAGGCTCTTCCGGATCCGCTTGAGCAGGCCGCGGGCGGCGAGCGCCCGGGTGACGTCCTTGAGCTGGCTCGCCCGATGCAGCTGCCCGGCGAAGTCGGTGCCGGTGGCTCGGTGGCTCAGGTCGACGTCGATCTCCTCGACCGTCAGCCCGGCGCGGAGCACGTCGATCGTCATGCCGACCTCCATCCCCCAGCCGGGCGCCAGCGGGCTGGCCAGCTCGAACGCCCGCCGGGTGAGGCAGCGCTGGCCCGAGAGCGGCGCGGTCGGCGTCCAGCCGGTGAGCTCGGCGATGCCGCGACGGGCGGTGCCCATGACGAGCCCCATCCCTCCGGGCTGCTGGCCGTCCGGGGTCTGCTGGGCCGGGAGGACCGCGATGGCGAGCGCGGCGCGGCCGGAGACGACGGCCTCGACGAGGGGTGCGCACCGCGCGGCCGAGGCCCCGAGGTCGGCGTCGAGCAGGAGCAGCGTGCCCACCTCGGCCCGGCCGTCGCGCTGCTCGAGGACGCCGAGGCCGTTCACCGCGGACTCGACGGCGGCCGCCTTGCCGCGGTTGCGCTCGTGGGACACGACGACGGCCCCCGCCGCCGCGGCGTGCTGGGCGGTGGCGTCGGAGCTCCCGTCGTCGCAGACGATCACGAGCTCGACGCCGGGGAGGCCCCGGGCGGCGGTCACGGTGGTGGCGACGCGGTCCTGCTCGTCCTTGGCCGGGATGATGCACGCGACGCGTGCCAGGCCAGAGGTCACGACGGCCAGAGTAGTGCCCAGGAGGGCGGGATCGCCGTCCTCACCGGAGGGCTCGGGTGAGGCGGCGCAGCCGTCTGACCGTCCGCGAGCCCCGGACCCGCTTCCCCAGCTCACGGGCCCGCGTGGCGACGGTCCGCCGTCGGGCCGGCGCCGTCAGCACGTCCGCCCACGCCCGCTCGAACGCGGACACCGGGTGCCGCTCGACGATCGTCCCGGCCTCGCGGCCCATCGCCCGCACCCGGTCCGGGTCGGAGAGCAGCGAGACGATCGCGGCGGCCAGGGCCGCGGGCTCCTGGCGCTCGACCAGCAGCCCGTCCACGCCGTCGCGGATGAGGTCGCGCGGGCCGTAGCGGATCGCGTACGAGACGGCCGGCGTCCCGCGGCTCATGCTCTCGGTGACGACGCGGGGCGAGCCCTCGAAGGTGGAGGTCAGCAGCACGCAGGCCGCACGCGCCTGGGCCTCCCCGACCGCGAGCGAGTAGCCCATCAGCCGCACCGACCCGCCGACGCCGAGCTCGTCGACCAGCGCCTGCAGTCGGTCCAGCCGGGGGCCCTCGCCGTAGATCTCGAGCCGGGCCTCGGGCAGGGTGGTCAGCACCTCCGCGAAGGCACGGATCGCGTGGTCGACGCGCTTGCGGTCCACGAGCTGCGCGATCAGGACCACCAGCGAGGTGTCCTTCTCGACCGGCTCCTGGTGCGGGTCGCGGCCCGGGTAGCGGATGCTGTGCAGCGGCGCCCACGGGACGTCCTCGCGCAGCTCGTCGAGCTGCTGAGCCGTCTGGCAGACGATCCGGTCGACCCGGTCCGCGTGGTCGAAGAGCGGGCGGAAGCTAGGCCGGATCCCGCTCCGGCGGTCGTCCGGGTCGTTGTAGTGGCAGTTGTGCAGCGACGCGATCTTGCGGGCGGCGTTGGTCGAGGCGAGCAGCACCGGGTCGTTCAGGCCGCGCTGCAGCGAGAACAGGACCGGCGTCGGCAGGCCGGCGATCTCCTGGTCGACCCAGGTCGCGAGGACGCCCGCCCAGTCGACCGCCGCGCCGGAGGCGTCCACCCCGTTCTGCTCGTGCTTGCTCCGGGGACCGGAGTACGTCGTCAGGAACAGCTGGCCCGCGGTGTCGAAGTAGCGGTAGCGGAACGGGTAGCGCTCGCCGGGCCGGGTGTCGGCCAGCCGGAAGGGCTCACGGCCCCGCAGCTTCTGGGGGCGGACGTCGAGGTCGGGCTCGCCGGGCACCGCGTACGCGCTCTCCGGCGGGACGCCGAGCTGCTTCATCCACTCGCTGTGGGCGAAGAAGTTGCGGATCGTCACCCGGTGGTGGAGGGAGCCGCGCTCCTTGAGCTCCTCGGGCACCCGGTACCACTGCGGCGTGAAGCCGGTGGTGAGGAGGAGCACCCGCTGCCAGTCCCGGGCGTAGAGGCTGGCGCGTTCCTGCACCGAACGCTGCAGCCCCCCGCCGCGGGCGAACAGCTCGGGGAAGAGCAGGCAGGGGGTCTCCCCGGTGCGCAGCGGCACCGGGGCCTCGGTCGGAGGTGCATCGGTCACAAGGAGCGATTGTGCCGCGCCCGCGTCAGGACGGCGGTGGCGACCACGACGAGCGCGCCGACGCCGGCGGCCGCGGCGAGCACGGGCTGGCCCGCGTCGGCCGCGCCCAGCACCGCGCCCACGAGGGCCCAGACGACGGCGGCGGCGTACGGGAGCAGGCCGGCGGTGCGCCGCAGGACGACCACGGCGGTCGCGGTGGCCCCGGCCAGGACCGCGAGCTGGCCGGCGACGCCGACCGTGCCCGCGACCGGTGCGCCGCTGAAGGCGAGCGCGGTGGTCAGGTTGAGCCAGAGGGCCACGGTGCTCCAGCCGGCCCACAGGCCGAGCGTCGACCAGACCAGGCCGTGCCCCAGCCGCGACCAGGAACGGATCTCGCCGCGGGCCCGGACCGCCACCCGTAGCGCGGCGACGAGCGCGACGCCCATCACGAGGAACACGGCCAGCGTGGCCCATCTGGGCTCGACGACCGAGGCGACGAGCCAGACGGTGAACCCGCCGAAGACGACGAGCAGCGCGCGGGTCAGCGCGTCCACGACCGGCACGGCGTCCGCGTCGGCCCGGCGCCGGAACCACGTCAGCCAGAGGGCCAGCCCGAGGCTCAGGACCTCGATCAGCCCCCAGATGGCGAAGGCGTAGCCCTGCGGGGTGATGGCCGGCTCGCCGGGCCGGTCCGCCTGCATGATCGGGCTGTCGGCGAAGACGCTCACCAGCCCCCCGCTGACCAGCTGGCCGACGGCGAGGACCACCAGCGCGGTCCCGGCCGGGGTGGGTCGGCGTTCGGTGGTGGAGCCCTGCTGCGTCGTCATGGTCATGGTCCGAGCCTAGCAGGTAGTGAGGTAACCATACGATTCGGCTGCCGAACTGCGGTTAAGGTGGAGACGTGGCCGAGGACGAGCAGGACGCGCCCGCGTCGCCGACGTGGTTGCTGCGACGGCTGCAGACCGCCATGAGCGACGCCGAGGCCGCGATGGCCCGGCGACTGCAGATCGGGCCGACCGACCTGGCCGCGATGACGCACCTCACGTTCGCCCCCGAGCCGATCGGGCCGCGCGAGCTGAGCGGCCGGCTCGGGATCACCCCGGGCGCGACGACCGAGCTCGTCGACCGGCTCGAACGGGCCGGCCACCTGGAGCGCCGTCGCGACACGCACGACCGCCGTCGGGTCCAGCTGCACCCGAGCGAGGCCACCCTGGCGGAGGTCGCCGGCGAGCTGAGCCCGCTCCTGCGCGCGCTCGACGCGGCGGCGACCGGGCTCGACGCCCACGACCGGGCCGTGGTGGCGGGCTACCTCGGTGACGTCCTCGCCGCGTACGAGGGGTTCGCCGCTCAGTAGGGTCACCTCCATGACTGCTGCGCCCGCTGCCGAGCCGACCGTGCCCACGCCCGGGGTCGCGACCGAGGTCGGCCGCCTACGGACCGTCATGCTGCACCGGCCCGGGAACGAGCTGCGCCGGCTGACGCCGCGCAACAACGACGTCCTGCTCTTCGACGGCCTGCCCTGGGTGGACCGGGCCCAGGACGAGCACGACGCCTTTGCCGCCGCGCTGCGGGACCACGACGTCGAGGTGCTCTACCTCAGCGAGCTGCTCGCGCAGACCCTCGAGGTCCCCGAGGCGCGCGCCACCGCCCTGGACCGCACCCTGACCGGGATCCGCCTGGGCGACAGCCTGCGCGCCTACCTCGAAGGCTTCCTCGGCGACCACGACGCGGCGCAGCTCGCCGAGGTGCTGATGGCCGGGCTCGCCGTGGCCGAGATCGGACCGACCAAGAGCCTGGTCACCGCCCTGAGCGGGCCCGAGGACTTCGTGATCGACCCGCTGCCCAACCTGCTCTTCACCCGCGACTCGAGCGTGTGGGTCCAGGACCGGCCCACGGTCACGTCGCTCGCGATGCCGGCCCGGCGCCGCGAGACGCAGCTGACCGATCTCATCTACACGTTCCACCCGCGCTTCGCCGGCCGCGAGCGGCTGCACGGCAGCGACCTCGAGTACCTCGAGGGCGGCGACGTCCTCGCCCTGGCCGACGGCGTGCTCGCCGTCGGCGTCGGCGAGCGGACCGGCCCGGCGGGCGTCGAGCGCCTGGCCCGCACGGTCTTCGAGCGCGGCCTGGCCCACACGGTGCTCGCGGTCCCGATCGACCAGGACCGCGCGACCATGCACCTCGACACCATCTGCACGATGGTCGACGTCGACGCGGTGGTCATGTACCCGAACGTCGCCCACCGCCTCGCCGCGGTCGCCGTCCGCCCGGGCGACGGCGCCGACCTCGTCATCTCCCCGACCGAGCCCTTCGTCGACGCGGCCGCGAAGGCGATGGGCATCAGCGAGCTGCGGGTCATCGACACCGGCCTCGACCCGATCACCGCCGAGCGCGAGCAGTGGGACGACGGCAACAACACCCTGGCCATCGGGCCCAAGCTCGCGGTCGCGTACGAGCGGAACGTGGAGACGAACGAGCGCCTCGAGCTCGCCGGCATCGAGGTCATCCGCATCGCCGGCTCCGAGCTCGGCTCCGGCCGCGGCGGCCCGCGGTGCATGTCCTGCCCGATCAGCAGAGACGCGCTCTAGGCAGAGGCAGGGCCTCCGCCGTCAGCCGCGCGTACGGCCCCGCGTCAGCCGGCCGAGGACCGTCATGACGAGCACCGAGACGCCGATCGCGGCGACGGAGGACCCGAGCCACGTCGGGGCGGTGAAGCCGAGGGCTGTGTCGACCCCCGACCAGAAGCCCGCCCACACCCCGACGGTGCCGGGGTAGACGAGCTGGTAGGCGACGAACCCGCAGGCCCACGCGACGACGGGGACGACCCGCAGCCGCGAGGTCGCCGACACGTCCCAGCGCTGGCGGCTGACGAAGAGGAAGTCCGCCGCCGCCACCGCGAAGAGCGGCACGAAGACCGACCCGATCAGGTAGAGGAACGACTGGTACTGCGACATGTCGAAGAAGCCGGCGAGCAGGGTCGCGAGGACCCCGATGACGACGGCGACGATGCGGCGGTCGAGGGTCGGGAAGAGGTTCTGCACGCTCATGGTCGTCGAGTAGACGTTTGCGAAGGCCTCGTCCACCTCGTCCACCAGGAGGATCGCGAGGGCGATCGCCCCGGCCGGCAGCGTGACCAGCGCGGTGATCACGTCGGTCGCGCCGAGGTTGGCGACGGCGAAGACCCCGAGCGCGTAGTAGGCGACGGCGGCGAGGCCGTAGCCGAGCGAGGCGCTCGAGAACGCCGCCTTGCGGCTGCGCGAGTGCCGGCTGTAGTCGGCGGCCAGCGGCGCGAACGAGATCACGCCGGCCACGGCCAGGTCGACGCCCGGCCAGAAGCCCAGCACCGCGTCCGTGGGGACGCCGACGTGGGGACGGGCCAGCACCTCGACGAAGAGGAACACCGACGCCGCCAGCACCAGCCAGACCATGACCTTGCGCAGCAGCCGGACGCTGCCGAGCGGGCGTACGGCCATGAGGGTCGCGACCGCACCGGCGCCGACCACGAACACCCAGCGCCAGGCCTCCCCCACCACGGCCACCGCGGCGGTCGAGATGACGATGATCTCCATCGTGGCCCAGCCGACGTTCTGGCCGATGTTGAGCACGGTCGGCACGACCGAGCCCCGGCGGCCGAGCAGCCCGCGCATGGCGACCATGGCGGGGGCACCGGTCGTGGCGCCGAACAGGGCGGACGCCCCGAGCAGCACCGCCCCGATGCCACAGCCCACGACGATGGCCAGCAGGGCCAGCCCGACGCTGCCCGTCGTCGTGGCCACGAGGGCGCCGGTGATCGGGCCGAAGAGGCTGATGCCGAGGTTGCCCCACATCGCCAGCTGGTCGACGAAGCCCAGCGTGCGGGGCGGGTCGGTGGTGAGGGTCAGCGGCGCCTCGCGCGCCGCCCGGTCGGTGGTGCTGGTGCCGGTCTGGTCGGAACGCACGTCGATCGCCAACGGAACACACTCCCTACGCCGGCATTACCCGGTCAGGTTCGTCGGTCGGCGGACCCGCGGCGAGCCGTACGGCTCGAGCACTCCGCCCTCTCAGCCCGCCATGTGGCGCGAGCTCCCGAAGGTTTGAGCCGTCAACGTAGCACTGCGACGGAGCCGGGCTCAGCGCTCGACGGGCAGCCCGGCGGCTTCCCAGGCGAAGAACCCGCCCTCGAGGTTGGACACCTCGACGCCCTGGTTGCGCAGGTACTGGGCGATCCGACCGCGCCCGGCGGTGCTGACGACCAGCGTCGGCTCGGGCAGCCGGGTCCCGACGCCGGAGACGACCTCCGCGACCGCCATGTGGGTAGAGCCGGCGATGTGGCCCTGCGCCCAGTCCTCGTCGGGACGGATGTCGAGGACGAACCACCCGGCCTCGATCAGCTCCTGCGCACGCTGCGGTGCGACCTGCACGATCTCGTACGTGATCATGTCTCTCTATTAGCCCTGGGGAGGGGCGGCGGACGCACCGCCCACCGCGTCAGCGCTCGAGGGGCAGACCCGCGGCTTCCCAGGAGTGCAGGCCGCCGTCCAGGTTCGCCGTCTCGACGCCCTGGGCCGACAGGTACTGGGCCACCCGCGCGGCACGGCCCCCGGAGGCGCAGACCACGAGCAGCGGGTGCTCGAGGTGGCCGCCGATCTCCTCCACGACCTGGTCCATCGGCACGTGGTGGGAGCCGGCGACGTGGCCCTCGGCCCACTCCGCGTCGGTCCGCACGTCGATCACCCGCCAGCCCGCGTCCATGAGCTCCTTGGCCTGACCGGGATCCACGTCCTTGACCGCGTACGACATCTCGTCAGTTTAGGGCGGCGGCCTCGAGCGCCACCGCGTACGCGTCGAGCTCGGTGCCGACGACGTCGGCCAGGGGCCCGTCCCCGGGGCCGGCGACCCAGGCGGCGAAGCCGTCGTAGTAGGCGCGGACGCCGACGTCGGCCAGCACGGCGGCCCTCCGGGTGTCCCCGAGGCGGGCGGCCAGCGCCTCGTGCAGGGCGGCGGTGATCGTGGCGCGCTTGAAGACGGCACGTTCCGTGAGCTCGGTGCTCGAGGCGAGGATCGCGTCGAGCCGCCGCCCGAGCTCCCGACGGTCCGCGCCGTGCATCGCGCACAGCGCCAGGACGCCGGCCCGCAGGACGTCGAACGGCGCACTGCCGGCCGCGGCACGCTCGACCCCGTCGCGGGCCACGGCGACCAGGTTCTCCTGACCCTGGAAGAGGATCTCGCGCTTGTCGGCGAAGTGGCGGAACAGCGTGGTCTTGGTCAGCCCTGCGCGCTCCGCGATCTGCGCCGCCGTGGTGGCGTCGTAGCCCCGTTCCGCGAACAGCTCGACCGCGGCGTCGAGCAGCCGGCCCCGAGCGTCCGGTTCCCATCGCGCCATGGGTCCATCCTAAGTGATGTGTCTGAGTCACATCACGTCGTAGAGTGACGGCACCGAGTCACATGACTCGACCCTCACTCGAACGGAGCCTCACCATGCGCGTCCTCGTCACCGGTGCGTCCGGCTGGATCGGAACCGCCCTCACGCGGGAGCTCGTCGCCGCCGGCCACGAGGTCGTCGGCCTGGCCCGCTCGGACGCCTCCGCCGCCAGGATCACCGCCCTCGGCGGGACCGCGGTCCGCGGCGACATGAGCGACCACGACCTGATCGTCGCGGAGGCGGAGCGGTCCGACGCGGTCGCCCACCTCGCCTTCACGCTCGACTTCGCCGAGTTCGAGGAGACCGTCGACAACGAGGTCGCCCTGATCGAGCGGATCGGCGCGGCGTACGCGGGCACGGGCAAGGCGTTCGTCGCGGCGTCCGGCACCCCGATCCTCTTCGGCCGGGTGGCCACGGAGGCCGACCACCTGGACCCGGACGGGCCGGCCGGCGCCCGGGCCCGGACGGCGGACGCGGTGCTGGCCCTGGCGCAGCGCGGGGTGCGGTCGGGTCTCGTCCGGATGCCGCGCTCCGTCCACGGCGAGGGCGACCGCAACGGTCTGATCGCCGTGCTCGTCGGGCTCGACCGTCAGCTGGGGACCGCCGCGTACGTCGGCGACGGCGCGAACCGCTGGCCGGCCGTGCACATCAGCGACGCCGCGAACCTCTTCTTCCTCGCGCTCGAGAAGGCGCCGGCCGGCGCCGTCCTGCACGCCGTGGGCGAGGAGGGCGTGCCGATGCGTGCCGTCGCCGAGGTCGTCGCCGCCCAGACCGGCCTGCCCGCTGCGGCCGTCGACCCGGAGCAGCTCGGCGTCTTCGGTGCGCTCCTCGGCGGGGACCAGCCCGCGTCGAGCACCCTCACCCGCAGCCTCGTCGGCTGGGAGCCCACCGGCCCGACCCTCCTGCAGGACCTCGCGGCCGGTCACTACACCGGCTGACGGGATCAGCGCAGCAGCCGGGACATCCGTCGGTCGGCCAGCGTCTTGCCGCCGGTCTGGCAGGTCGGGCAGTACTGGAGCGACGAGTCGGCGAACGACACCTCGGCCACCGTGTCGCCGCAGACCGGGCAGGGCAGGCCGGCCTTGCCGTGGACCCGCATCCCGGACTTCTTCTCGCCCTTGAGGTCCTTGGCCGCCAGTCCCTCGGCCCGGGCGACGGCACCGGTGAGCTCGCCCTTGATCGCGGCGAGAAGCGTGTCGCGCTCCTCGTCGGTCAGCGAGCTCGCCGGCTTGAACGGGCTCAGCCGCGCGGCGTGCAGGATCTCGTCGGAGTAGGCGTTCCCGATGCCCGCGACGACCCGCTGGTCCTTCAGCACCCCCTTGAGCTGGGCGCGTCCGGCGGCGGCGATCAGGGCGTCGAGGGCCGCCCGGTCGAAGGCGGGGTCGAGCGGCTCGGGCCCGAGCGTCGCGACCATGGGGATGTCCTGCGGGTCGGCGACCACGTAGACCGCCAGCTTGCGCTGGGTCCCGGCCTCGGTGAGGTTGAAGCCGGAGCCGTCGTCGAGCCGGAAGCGGAGCGCCAGCGGGCCCTTGCCGGGCTTGGCGGGTGCGGCCGGGAGCTCGTCGCTCCAGCGGAGCCAGCCCGCCCGGGCCAGGTGGAAGACCAGGTGCAGGCCCTGCGCGGAGACGTCGACCCACTTGCCGTGCCGGGTGACGTCGTCGATCTCCAGGCCGCGCAGGGCCTGGAGCGGCGGGTCGTACGTCTTGAGCGCGCTGAACGCGGCCAGCTCGACGTCGGCGATCGTGCGGCCGACGCAGCGCTCGCGCAGGAACCGCGCGAGCGACTCGACCTCGGGCATCTCCGGCATGGGCCTAGTGTCCCCGCGCCGTCCAGCCCCGCGCCATCACCCCAGCGCCGTCCAGTCGGGGGGCGGCAGCGTGAGGGCCCGTCGCAGCCGGCCCAGGTAGTCGGGACGGTCGACCTCGACCACGCCGAGGCTGCCCAGGTGGTCCGTCCGCCACTGGACGTCGAGCAGCCGGCCCTCCTCGCCGTCCGCGCGCAGCAGGTCGACGAGGGCCACCAGCGCGGCCTTCGAGGCGTCGCGCCCGGCGACCGGGTCGTGGAACATCGACTCCCCGGCGAACAGCCCACCCAGGCTCACGCCGTACAGCCCGCCGACGAGCGCGTCGCCCGCCCAGGCCTCGACCGAGTGCACGACGCCGCGGGCGTGGAGCGCGCGGTAGACGCGGCCGATGTCCTCGTCGATCCAGCCGTGCGGCCGCCGAGGGTCCGCGCACCGGGCCAGCACCTGCTCGAACGCCGTGTCGACCCTGATGTCGTAGCGCGGCAGCATCTTGCGCAGCGAGCGGGGGACGCGCAGCGCGTCGAGCGGGAGCACACCGCGGTCGACCGGGGACCACCAGCCCATCAGCCCGGGCTGCAGCGGCATCGGGAACACGCCGCTCGCGTACGCGGCCAGCGTGAGGTCGAGGTCGATGTCGTGCGACACCGCCACCAGGTCGTCGTCGGGCCAGCCCTCGGCCGGCCCGAACGGTCCGGCCTCGGCGCGTCGGGGACGGGAGGTCACGCCTGCCCCACCCCGCTCCGCGCCGTCATCCGCCCAGTCTTCCCCCTGCGGCGCCTCGGTGGCGGTCAGGGTCGGGCCCGGGTGCCGACCGGGCCGCACGGACACCCCCGCCACGTACGCTGGGCGGCGTCGAGAGGCGGTACACCCATGCCCAGTGCACAAGACGTCGGTCGCGCCATCGCGCGCGGGATCGGTCCGGTCGCGCGCAGCATGAACCCGGGGGCCGCGGGCGGTGCCCTGCGGCGGGTGCTCGAGGTGGCCATCGACGGCTACGCCCGGGTGCCCGGCGCTCGTACGGTCGCGGCCAAGCACCTCCAGAAGCACAACGGCTCCGTCGAGGACGCCATCGACTCGGTGGTCGCCCACCACGTCCGGCTCGCCTCGGCGCAGGGCTTCGTCACGAACATCGGCGGCGTCGCCGCCCTCCCGGTCGCCATCCCCGCCAACCTGGCCGGCATCGCCGTCGTCCAGGTCCGGATGGTGGCGGCCCTCGCGCACCTGCGCGGCTACGACGTGAGCGACCTGAAGGTCCGCACCGCGCTGGTTATGTGCCTGCTCGGTGGCGAGGAGATCGCGCGGCACATCGAGGACGGGTCGCTGCCGACGTCGCCGATGGTGATCGCCACCGCCCCGGTCTTCGACGCGGTCCTCGACCGTCAGGTCGCGGACGCCGTGCTCACCGACCTGATGAACCGCATCGGCGGCAAGAACCTCGCGCTCGTCGTCACCCGGCGGGTCCCCCTGCTCGGCGGAGGCGTGGGCGCGGTCGTGGACGGCTACGCCACGCGCCAGATCGGCCTCTACGCCAAGGCCGAGCTCCTGCGTCGACGCGCGCTCGCGCACTGACGAGGGCGTGAGCACGCCGACCGCGCTGCCGGAGCGGGTGCGGCGCTGGTGCGCCGAGGCGCTCGGGGACGAGGTCCTCGGCGCCGAGCGGCTCGGCGGCGGCATCACCGACGCGATCTGGCGGATCCGGACGAGGTCTGGCTCGGCCATCCTGCGCTGGCTCGACCCCGACCACCCGTACGCCGCCGACGCCCCTCAGTGGGTCGTCCGGGAGGCCCTCGGTCTCCGCCTCACCCGTGGTTCCGCGGTGCCGGCGCCGGTCCTGCTCGCCTCCGACCCGGACGGCGTGGCCACCGGCGGCTGGGCCAACCTCAGCACGTTCCTGCCGGGCCGGGTGCGGCTCGACCGCCTCGGCCCCGCCGCGCTCGACGCGCTGGCCGACGTCGCCCTGGCCGTGCACGCGGTCGACGTCGACGCCCACCAGGCGCCGCCGCCCTTCACGTCGTGGGCGCCCGCGGTCCTCGAGGTGCCGGGCTGGGCGCGACGCCCGGCGCTGTGGGCGGAGGCCATCGACCGCAGCCGGGGACCACGGCCCCCGACGGCCCAGCACCTGATCCACCGCGACTTCCACCCCGGCAACACGCTGTGGGAGGGCGACGCCGTCACCGGCCTCATCGACTGGGCCGAGACGTCGTGGGGACCGTCGGACCTCGACGTCGCGCACGCCTGCTCGAACTTCGCGATGCTGCACACGGTGGACGACGCGCTGGCGTTCGCGGCAACGTACGAGCGTCGCGGCGGGCGGCTCGACCCAGACTTGGAGGCCCGTCGCTACTGGACCGGCCTCGACGTGCTCGGCTTCCTGCCCGACCCGGGACCGGTCGTCGTGGCTCTCACCCGGCAGCGGCCCGACCTCGACGCCGAGGGCGTACGGCACCGGCTGGAGGACCTGCTC
The DNA here is from genome assembly GCF_014193425.1 of Microlunatus antarcticus. Taxonomy (NCBI): domain Bacteria; kingdom Bacillati; phylum Actinomycetota; class Actinomycetes; order Propionibacteriales; family Propionibacteriaceae; genus Microlunatus; species Microlunatus antarcticus. Next base: position 24,090 of record NZ_JACHZG010000005.1, read on the forward strand.
GCGGTGGCGCTGCGCGGGTAGGGCTCCGCTCGAGGACGGGGTCAGGGCTCGGCGAGGGTCCAGTCGGCGAAGTCGAAGCCGGGCGACACCACGCAGGAGACGAGCACGTCGGCGGTGGCCGGCCCGGCCGCCTGCCAGGTGCCGGCGGGGACGAGGACCTGAGGCTGCTCACCGGTCTCGACCGCGCTGCCGAGGACGACGGTGGTCGCGGGACCGGGCGCGTCACCGGACCCGCCCAGCCGGATCTCCAGAGGCGCGCCGCGTTGGTGCAGCCACAGCTCGTCGGACCGGACCTGGTGCCAGCGGGACTCCTCGCCGACGCAGAGCAGGTAGTGGATCGCGGTCGCGGTGGGCCGGACGACGCCGGCGTCGGCTCCGGGCGGGGTGACCGGGACGCTGCTGGTCCAGGTCCGGCGGAACCAGCCGCCCTCGGGATGGGGTGCGAGGTCGAGCAGCTCGGCCAGCGGCGGACGAGACAGAGGAGGGTGAGACAGCGGAGGGTGAGACAGCGGTCTCAGCCGTTCCAGTCGGGCTTGCTCCAGTACCAGGTGCTGTCGAGCCGGCGCTTGGCCAGGCGGGCACCGATCACGAGGATGAGGCCGGCCAGCAGGGAGAACACCCAGGCCACCCCGAGGTACGCGGCGACGCCGCCGCCCACGATGAGCTGGTAGGCGATGATTACGACCGGGGCGCTGATGGTGAGGCACCAGCCGCCGACCAGGGCAAACCGACGCACCCAGCGGCCGACGTCGGGCACGGCCAGGACCCAGCAGAAGGCGGTGCCGAGGAGCAGCCCGACGTGCTGGAAGGAGAGGCCGAAGTAGGCCAGGTTGAGCCCGGAGGCCAGCGAGTCGACGTCGGTCACCTGACCAAAGGCCGGTCCGCCGGCCTGGGCGGCGAGGAAGAAGGCGCTCGCCGGGAACAGCGAGCGCCCGAACTCCGTCGCGACCCTCACCCCGATGTGCGGGGTGAGGATGCTCGCGAGCATGAGGAGGACCAGCAGGACCACCCAGGGGACGCGGCGGGCGACTCCTCGTCGCCGCGCCGCGACCTCCTCCGGAGAGGCGGTGATCATGCTGGCTCCCTCATGCCCGTCGAGGTGTCGTCAGGCCGCGTTCACCGTGAGCTTGACGTGCGCGGTGACCGCGTCGTGCAGCTTGACACCCACGGTGTGGGTGCCGACGGACTTGATCGGCTTCTCGATCCGCACCGAGCGGCGGTCGACGGACGGCCCCCCGGACTTCTTGATCGCGGCAGCGACCTCGGCGGCCGTGACCGACCCGAAGAGCTGGCCGTTCTCGCCGGCCCGCTCGGTCAGGGTGACCTCGAGGCCCTCGATCTGGCCGCGCACCTCGGTGGCGTGGTCGAGGCCACGGATCTCGCGGGCGTCACGGCTGCGCTTGATGCCGTCGATCTGCTTCTCGCCGCCACGCGTCCAGCGCAGGGCGAACCCGCGGGGCACGAGGTAGTTGCGGCCGTAGCCGTCCTTCACCTCGACGACGTCGCCGGCGAGTCCCAGGTTGTCCACGGCGGCAGTGAGGATGAGCTTCATCGTCGTCCCCCTTCTCAGCGAGCCGTCGAGGCGTACGGCAGCAGCGCGACCTCGCGGGCGTTCTTGATGGCGATGGCGACCTTGCGCTGGTCCTGGACGGACAGCCCGGTCACACGGCGGGCGCGGATCTTGCCACGCTCCGAGATGAACTTCCGCAGGGTCGCGGTGTCCTTGTAGTCGATGATCTGCCCCTTGCGCAGGGGGTTCGACTTCTTCTTGATCGGCTTCTCGCGCTTGCTGGAGCGATCGCGGTCGTTGGCCATTGTGGTGCTCTCCTTCCGAGCCCGGCTGCGGTTCTGCCCGCGAGCCGGAATGGTCCGTGTGGTGCTGGTTCATGCCTGTCGTCCGGCGTGCGCCGGACGAAGGCTGGGTCGATCAGGCCGTGCTGGCCGTACTGGCCGTGCTGATCAGAACGGGGGCTCGTCGTTCTGCGGGGTCGCCCACGGGTCGTCCCCGCCGCCGGACTGGCCGCCGCCGGACTGCCCGCCGCGCGAGCCGCCGCCGGAGTTGCCCCCGCCGCCGGTCGCCCAGGGGTCGCCCCCGAACGAGCCGCCGCCGCCGGAGTTGCCCCCGCCGCCGCCCGAGGGACGGCCGCCGCCGCCACCGCCACCACCGTTGCCCCCGCCGCCTCCGCTGGAGGTGCGGGTGACCTTGGCGGTCGCGTAGCGCAGCGCCGGGCCGATCTCGTCGACGTCGACCTCGAAGACCGTGCGCTTCTCACCCTCGCGGGTCTCGTAGCTGCGCGACTTCAGCCGTCCGGAGACGATGACGCGCATCCCCTTCTGCAGCGACTCGGCCACGTTCTCGGCAGCCTGACGCCAGACGGCGCAGCTGAGGAACATGGCGTCACCGTCACGCCACTCGTTGGTCTGCCGGTCGAACGTGCGCGGGGTGGACGCGACGGTGAAGTTCGCGACCGCCGCCCCCGAGGGGGTGAAGCGCAGCTCGGGATCGGCCGTCAGGTTGCCGATGAGCGTGATGGGTGTCTCGCCTGCCATGGGTGCTCCGTGTGTCTCGTGCGTCGTCCGGGGATCAGCTCAGGTCAGAGTGCCAGTCGGGACTGACATCTGGCCCGTCGCGTGGTGGACCTGTGGACAACGCCACCACGCGAGAACGGCCTGTGGATCGACGATCAGTGCGCGTCGGTGCGGATGACCTTCGTGCGCATGATCGACTCGTTGAGCGTGAACTGACGGTCGAGCTCCTTGACGTCAGCCGGCTCGGCCGAGAGGTTGAGCACGACGTAGATGCCTTCGGACTTCTTCCGGATCTCGTACGCCAGACGGCGCCGACCCCAGACCTCCAGGCTGTTCACCGTGCCGTTGGCCTTGGTGATGACGTTCAGGTGGTTCTCGAGCGTCGGCTGGACCTGACGCTCGTCGGTGTCGGGGTCGAAGATGACCATGACCTCGTAAGGGCGCATCGCGAACTCCACCTCCTCTGGTCTCTGCGGCCACGGGACGTCCCCGTGGCAGGAGGGCGATTGCTTGACCCGAGCCCCATCGAGGGGCCGGGCCGAGGCACCGCGCGGACGCGGCACCAGCCGACCAAGATACCCGTCACGTGCGGTTGAGGGCCAATCGCACGGCGGCCCCGGCGTCGGGGGCCGCTCAGAGGGTCAGGCTGCACTCGACGAGGGTGTGCCGCACCTCCATGCCGAAGCGCTCGTAGAGGCCCAGCGCACCCGTGTCCCCGTTCGTGTAGAGCGCCAGCCGCGGCACCCCGCGCCCCCGCGCGGCGACCGCCGTCCGGGCCAGCAGCTCGCGGGCCAGCCCCCGTCGCCGGTGCCCCTCGTCGACCGCCACCTGCGGGACCCAGGCCTCGGCATCCGACGCAGACCCGCCGCCCGGGGCGGGGTCGATCACCAGGCAGACGCCGACTACCTCGTCGCGCCAGGTCACGATCCGGCCGTGCTCGAGCGTGAGGTCCGCCCGGTCGACCGTGCCGGCGCGCCAGTCGGCGTACGTGCGCCGGAAGCCGTAGCGCGCGAAGGCCTCGCTGATCACGGTGTAGGCGGCGGGGACGTCGGGCTCGGCCAGCGGACGGACCGCGTAGCCGTCGGGGAGGTCCTGCTCCTGCACCGGAGTGTTGGGGTCGAGCCGGAGCATCCACCCGGTGCGCTCGACGGTCCAGCCACGCGCCTCCAGCCGGGCCCGGCCCTCGTCGTCGGTCGCGGGGAGGTCGCGTCGCAGCTTGTCGAGACCGCGCCGACGCGCCTCGGTCTCCCAGCGGTCCAGGACCGCGTCCTCCAGCCCGGCCCCGGCCCAGTCCTGGCGTACCGCCAGCTCGACCTCGGCCGCCGCACCGAGCGTGCCGAAGGCGACGAGCTCGCCGTCCTCGTCCCAGCCCTCGCTGTCGGTCGCCAGGTCGAAGGCCGGCGCCTCCCAGGCAGAGCGCACGTCCTCCACGCCCAAGACCGGCTCGCCGAACCATTGGCGGTCGTACGCCTGGAGCAGGTCGACGACCGCCGCCAGGTCGGACCGCTCGAGCGGTCGGGCCGTGATCATCCGTGACCTCCTGGGGTGGCCGGGAGGCGGGTTCCCCGGTCCAGATCAAGATTGGATCACGATGGGAAGGGCCTGTTGATAACGCCTTGGACGACCTGCTCAGCCGCTACGCTCGCTGCCCTCAGTCGTCCGAGACCCACAGGAGAACAGCCATGGCCTACTACCAGGCCGCGCCCCCGCCCGCCGCTGCGGACCCGAACCGCACCCTGACGATCGTCGGGTTCGTCCTCGCGTTCCTGTGCAGCCTGGCCGGGCTGATCATCAGCATCATCGCGTACAACAAGTCGAAGGCCGTCGGCTACAAGAACAACCTGGCCCTCGCCGGCATCATCATCGCCGCGGTGCTCATGGTGCTGAGCGTCATCCTCAACGCCACCGGTGCGCTCGCCGGCATGTACGGCACCGGCACCAACTGACGTCTGCCCGCGGCGGGACCCGACGTCGGGTCCCGCCACGGTCATGCCCCCACCCTCACGAGGTCGTCTTGAGCACCTACGCACCCCACCCCCACGGCGGCCCCGACGCGAGCCCCGGCACCGATCTGACGCTGCCGGACTACGCGATCGGCTTCACCGGCGCGGTCCGCCGCGGCTTCAAGAAGTACGCCACCTTCACCGGTCGCGCGAGCCGGGCCGAGTTCTGGTTCTGGTACCTCTTCGTCGTCGGCGGCGCCCTGGTCCTCGTCGTGCCGGGCGCGGTCCTCGCGACGGCGACCGCGTCCTCCTCCTCGGACGGCGCCCCGAGCCCCGCGGCCGCGGTGGCCTTCGCGCTCGTCGGGGTCTTCTACCTGGCGGTGCTGCTCCCGACCATCGCCGTCGCCTGCCGCCGCCTGCACGACGCGGGCTTCAGCGGGCTCTTCCTGCTCCTCGGCCTGGTGACCGGCCTCATCCCGCTGATCATGTGCATCCTGCCCACCTCGCCGAACGCCGTCCGCTACGGACCGCCCGGCCAGCCGCAGCCGTACGGCCTCCCGTACGGCGGCTACGCACCGCAGCAGGGCTACGCGCCCCAGCAGGGCTACGACGAGCAGCCGCGCGGCTGAGCCGTCCGAGCCCGCGGCTAGCCTCGCGGTCATGACGGACCTGCAGGCCGGCGCCCACGGCGACCAGCTCGACCCGGTCGCGGAGGCCCAGGCCCGTGACGCCCAGCTCGCGCAGTTCTTCCTGGGCGACCCGCAGGCGTGGAAGGGGCCGCAGGTCGCCTTCGAGGGCGGTGCGCCGGCGCTGCGCCAGGCCGCGACGGACGCGGGCATCGCGCTCTACGTCCACGCCCCGTACGTGCTGAACGTCGCGACCACGAACAACCGGATCCGGATCCCGAGCCGCAAGTTCCTGCAGCAGCACCTCGACGCGGCCGCCGAGATCGGCGCCGCCGGGCTCGTGGTGCACGGCGGTCACGTGCTCAAGGCCGACGACCCGGCCACGGGCATCGACAACTGGCGCAAGTGCGTCGAGCGCCTCGACCTCAAGGTCCCGCTGCTCATCGAGAACACGGCGGGCGGCGACAACGCCATGGCCCGCCACCTCGACCGGCTCGACCAGCTCTGGGACGCGGTCGAGGACGGAGACGGCGCCGGGGTCGGCTTCTGCCTCGACACCTGCCACGCGCACGCGGCCGGCGAAGACCTCGACGGTCTCGTCGACCGGGTCCGTGCGATCACCGGCCGGATCGACCTGGTCCACGCGAACGACTCCCGCGACGCCGCCGGCTCAGGGGCGGACCGGCACACCAACCTCGGCGAGGGCCAGGTGGATCCCGACGCGCTGGTCGCGATCGTCCGCGAGGCCGGCGCCCCGGTGGTCGTGGAGACCCCGGGCGGCGTGGACGGCCAGTCGGCCGACCTCGCCTGGCTCCGGGCCCGGCTCGCCGCGACCGGCTAGGGACGACTAGGGCGCCGTCAGCGTCAGCGGTGCGTCCCGGGTCCCGCGCCCGAACACGCAGAGGAAGTAGGCGTCGTCGTCCGGCGACGCGCTCTGGGCCGGGATGCCGTACACCTCCCAGTTCGTACGCCGCTGGCCGGCGGGGAGCATCGAGTTCACCAGCTCGGCCGTGCAGGTCGCCGTCGCCCCCGCGTCCTCGTCGATCTGCGACTGGCGGATGGCCGGCGACGCCAGGGTCCCGGCCGCGAAGGTCTGGTAGATGTGGCTGCGGTCGCAGCCGGCGGGCGACGCGACCGTGAGCGAGTCGAAGGCCGAGGTCAGGCTGCCCCAGCACTGGGGCGGCTCGGGCGCGCACTGCGCCGGTCGACCTACGGCTCCGCTGCAGTCGCTGAACCCGGCGAGGAGCGCGGCCGACGGGCTGGCCGCGGCGCTCGAGGCGACGTCCGTCGACGGACCGGTGGCCGGCACCGGGCCGGCCGCCACACCTCCGCCACCCGAGACCGCGACGGCGAGTGCCACCACGAGCAGCAGCACCAGACCCGCCGCCGCCAGGACCGGCCAGCGCCGCCAGGAGGGCGTCGTGGTCGGGCTCGCGACGGGCTCGGCCGCCGGGGCCGCCGGGGCTGTCGCAGGCGCCGGGGGCTGCGGGGACTGCTGGTCCACGAGCGGCTCGTCGAGCTGCGGCAGGACGGGCGTGGCGGGCGCGCCGAGCGGCAGCGCCGCCAGCCGGTCCCGGAACGTGGCCGCCGTGGGCCGGGACGAGGGGTCGTCGTCCAGCGCCTCCATGAGGACGTCCATCAGGGCGGGGTCGACGTCGGGCAGGCGCTCGACCGGGTCGTCGAGGTGGGCCATGACGACCTGGGCCGCGGTCAGGTCGGGCTCGGCGTCGCCGGGGTCCACGGCGCGGGGCGCGTGGCCGCAGAGCAGCGCGTAGAGCGTGGCGGCCAGGGAGTAGACGTCGCCGCTCGCGGTCGGGGTGTGCGGGGCGAAGGCCTCCGGCGGGGCGTACGCGGGGGTCAGGGCCTCCAGCCGCTCCTCGAGGTCCATGCCGTCGGTCATCACCGCGAGCCCGAAGTCGGCCAGGCCGGCGTGCCCGTACTGGTCGATGAGCACGTTCGCGGGCTTCACGTCGCGGTGCAGCACGCCCTGGTCGTGGGCGGCGGCGAGCGCGTCGGCGATCCGGACGCCGAGGTCGCGCACCCACTCCTGGCTCTGGCGGTTCTCCGGCGTCAGCCGCCGGGTGAGCGAGCCGCCGGTGCACAGCTCCATGACGAGGTACGGGCGGTCGTCGTCGAGCAGCCCGGCGTCGTGGACCGTGACGATGCCCGGGTGGCTGGACATCCGGCCCGCGGCGCTCGACTCCCGCAGGAACCGTTCGCGCTCCTCGGGGTTGTCGAGCTTGCGCGTGATGATCTTCACCGCGACCTGGCGGTCGAGCGACTGCTGGTGAGCCTCCCAGACCACGGCGAAGCCCCCACGGGCGAGCGGTCGCCAGTCCGTGAGTCCCCCGAGTCGCGGCGTCTTCACCACCCGGACAGATTAGGTGGAACCGACCGGAGGTGTTTCCGACCAGGGACAAACCGCAGCGGAAACTGAGGCTGGATATCCGTTCTCGCCCTCGTCGGGCTCGCCCCGTAGCCTCTCGTCCCGTGAGCCGCAGCGTCTACGTCGCGTCGTCCGAGGGCCTGACGGGCAAGTCGGCCGTCGCACTGGGCCTGCTCGACGCCCTCGTCCGCGAGGTCGGCTCGGTCGGGGTGTTCCGTCCCCTGACCACGGTCGGCGCCCACCCCGGGGCGGGCGAGCGCGACCTGATCGTCGAGCTCCTCGTGTCGCAGCCCGGCGTCGAGCAGACCTACGACGAGGCGATCGGCGTCACGTACGACCTCGCCCGCGAGGACCCGGACGAGGCGCTGCACGAGATCGTCGAACGCTTCGGCCGCGTGAGCGAGCGCTTCGAGGTCGTGGTCGTGCTCGGGTCGGACTACACCGACGTCTCGACCGGCACGGAGCTCTCCTTCAACGCCAAGATCGCCGCGAACCTCGGCGCCCCGGTGGTCCTCGTCGTCCACGGCCGCGGGCGCACGCCGAGCCAGGTGCAGGCCGCGGCCGAGAGCGCGCTGACCGAGCTCCGCGCCAACCACGCCACCGCCGTCGCGGTCGTCGCCAACCGGGTCGAGCCCGACGAGCTGGAGGCCGTCCGCGAGGCGCTGGCCCACTCGACGGACCTGCTCAGCGCCGCCCTCCCGGAGAGCGCGCAGCTCTCCGCGCCGACCTTCGCCGCCCTCGTGGAGGCGGCCGACGGCCACCTGGTGCTGGGCAGCGAGGCGTGGACCGGGCGCGAGGCCATGGGCATCATCGTGGCCGCGATGAGCCTGCCGAACGTGCTCTCCCGCCTGCGCCCCGACGTCGCGGTCATCGCCCCGAGCGACCGGACCGACCTGATCCCCGGGCTGCTCCTCGCCCACCAGTCGGGGACGTTCCCGACGCTGGCCGGGATCCTGCTCACCGGCGGCTACGAGCTGCCCGAGACGATCCGCCGCCTGACCGACGGCGTGCAGTCCGACCTGCCGATCGCGCTCACCGACCTGGGCACGTTCACCACGGCCGAGCGGCTGCTCCGGGTGCGCGGCCCGATGAGCAAGGACTCGCCGAACAAGATCGAGACGGCCCGGCGCCTGTTCTCCGAGCAGGTCGACCAGGCCGCGCTGCTGGCCGCGATCGACGTCTCCGCCTCCGAGGTCCGCACGCCGCTGATGTTCGAGCACCAGCTCATGGAGCGCGCGCGGTCCGACCGGAAGCACATCGTGCTGCCGGAGGCCGGCGACGACCGGATCCTCACGGCGGCCGACATCCTGCTGCGCCGGGGCGTGGCGGACCTGACGCTGCTCGGCGACGAGAACACCGTCCGCGCCCGGTCGTCGGCGCTCGGGCTCGACCTGGACGCGGTCACGGTCGTGTCCCCCACCGACCCGGCGCTCGTGGAACGGTTCGCGGCCGCGTACGCCGAGGCCCGGGCCCACAAGGGCATGACGCTCGAGCGGGCCCGCGAGGTCGTCACCGACGTGTCCTACTTCGGCACGATGATGGTCCACCTCGGCCTCGCCGACGGCATGGTCTCCGGGGCCGTCCACACCACGGCCCACACGATCCGGCCGGCGCTCGAGTTCGTGAAGACGAAGCCGGACGTCAGCACGGTCTCCAGCGTGTTCCTGATGTGCCTGGCCGACCGGGTCCTGGTCTACGGCGACTGCGCCGTGATCCCCGAGCCGACGACCGAGCAGCTGGCCGACATCGCGATCTCCTCGGCCGCGACGGCGCGTCAGTTCGGCATCGACCCGCGCGTCGCGATGCTCTCCTACTCCACCGGCAGCTCCGGCTCGGGCGCCGACGTGGAGAAGGTCAGGGCGGCCACCGCGCTGGTCGCGGAACGGGCCCCCGACCTGGCCCTGGAGGGACCGATCCAGTACGACGCCGCCGTCGACCCGGACGTCGCCCGGACCAAGCTGCCGGACTCCGCGGTCGCCGGGCACGCGACCGTCTTCATCTTCCCGGACCTCAACACGGGCAACAACACCTACAAGGCCGTCCAGCGCAGCGCCCACGCCGTCGCGATCGGCCCGGTGCTGCAGGGGTTGAACAAGCCCGTCAACGACCTGTCGCGCGGAGCGCTCGTGGAGGACATCGTGAACACCGTGGCCATCACCGCGATCCAGGCGCAGGACAGCTGATGGCCGCGGAGAGCGCGATCCTCGTCCTCAACGCCGGGTCGTCGTCGCTGAAGTTCCAGGTGGTGGTCCCCGAGACGGCCGACGTGCTGACCAAGGGCCTCGTCGAGCGGATCGGCGAGGACGGCAGCGACGTCCCCGACCACGGGGCCGCCATGGGCGTGGTCACCGACCAGCTCGCCGAGGCCGGCGTGGACCGTACGGGGCTCCGCGCGGTCGGGCACCGCGTCGTGCACGGCGGGCCGGACTTCTCCGACCCCGTGCTCGTCGACGACGCCGTGATCGCCGACATCCGCGACCTCGTGCCCCTCGCGCCGCTGCACAACCCCGGGGCCCTGGCGGGCATCGAGGCCGCGCGGGCCGCGTTCGACGTGCCCCAGGTCGCGGTCTTCGACACGGCCTTCTTCACCTCGCTGCCGGCCGCGGCGTCGACGTACGCGATCCCCAAGGACGTGCGCGAGCGCCACCGGGTGCGGCGCTACGGCTTCCACGGCACCTCGCACCGCTACGTCTCGCGCGCGGCGGCCACTTTCCTGGGCCGACCGCTCGACTCCTTCAGCCAGGTCGTGCTGCACCTCGGCAACGGCTGCTCGGCCTCGGCGATCGCGGGCGGCGTCGCCATCGACACCTCGATGGGGCTCACGCCGCTGCAGGGTCTCGTCATGGGCACCCGGTCCGGGGACATCGACCCCGCGGTCTTCTCGTTCCTCCATTCCGCCGCGGGCCTCGAGGTCGCCGAGATCGACGCGATGCTGAACAAGCGGTCCGGCCTCAAGGGCCTGGCCGGGGTCAACGACTTCCGTGAGGTGCTCTCGCGGGCCGACGCCGGGGACGAGGACGCCGGGCTGGCCCTCGACGTCTACGTCCACCGCCTGCGTCACTACGTCGGTGCCTACACCGCGGTCCTCGGCGGGCTCGACGTCCTCACCTTCACCGCCGGCGTGGGCGAGAACGCACCGGTCCTGCGGGCCCGGGTCCTGCAGACCCTCGGCCGTCTCGGGCTGTCGGTCGACCCGGGGCGCAACGAGGCCCCGTCGCGCGAGGCCCGCGTCATCTCCCCCGACGGCTCGCCCGTCACCGTCCTGGTCGTGCCCACCAACGAGGAGCTCGAGATCGCCCGCCAGGCCGCGGCGCTGCTCGACGGGCCGACGTGAGCAGCGGCCGCAGCGGTGGATCGGCTAGCGTGACGACCCGGCAGACACGAGCGGAGCGAGGACAAGCATGCGCAAGGTGATCCTGGGCCTGGGGCTCGCGATCGGGATCGTCGCGCTCGGCGTCGGCATCTTCGGGCTGGCCACCACGCCGTACGACCACGTCGTCCCGGTGCCGTACAAGATCGTGAGCTTCGGGGCCGTCGCCATGATGGGGACGCTGCTGATCCTCGTCATCGCCTTCGCCCACGGCACCCGCGCCGGCGACCTCGACTGATCCTCGCCGCTCCGTAGGGTGGGGCGCATGCCCACAGCCCTGGTGACCGGCGGGACGTCCGGGATCGGCGCGGCCTTCGCCCGCCAGCTCGCCGCCCGCGGTGACGACCTCGTCCTCGTCGCTCGTGACGGGGAGCGCCTCGAGGCCTCGGCCGCCGAGCTGCGCGCCACGTACGGCGTCGCCGTCGAGGTCCTCCCCGCCGACCTCGGTGACCGCGACCAGGTCCTCCGGGTCGCCGCCCGCCTGGAGGACAGTTCCCGGCCCGTGGACCTGCTGGTCAACAACGCGGGCTTCGGCGTCCACCACCGCCTGACCGACCCCGACCCGGCGCCGCACGAGCACGCGATCGACGTGATGGTCACCGCCGTGCTGGTCCTCGGCGGAGCGGCCGGACGGGCCATGCGCGAGCGCGGCCACGGAGCGATCGTCAACGTCGCCTCCACCGCCGGGTACATGGCGATGGGCTCCTACTCGGCGGTCAAGGCCTGGGCGATGACCTACTCGGAGTCGCTCGCCAACGAGCTCACCGGCACCGGCGTGACCGTGACGGCGCTGGCCCCGGGCTGGGTGCGGACCGAGTTCCACCAGCGGGCCGACATCCGGACCTCCTCGATCCCCGCGCCGCTGTGGCTGGACGCCGACGCGCTCGTCGCGGAGTGCCTGGCCGACGTGGCCCGCGGCGCGGTGGTGTCGATCCCGTCGCGGCGCTACCGGGCACTGATGTTCGCGGTCCGGCACGCGCCGCGTTCCGCGGTCCGGGCCGCCTCGCGCCGGCTCTCCTCCAGCCGCCACTGACCCGTCCCGGCATCCGCGCGGACCTCCGCGACGAACCGTCCGTGTCGCACCCGCGTGAACGGGGCGTGAACGCACAAGTCCGATAGGGTGATCGACGTGTCGAGCCGAAGCCGCTACACCTCGCCGGTCATCGCCGGCGCCCGGTTCGTGGCGCAGCACGGGCTGCTCAAGCCCTTCATCTGGCACAAGGCCGACGTCACCGTCCTCGGCGCCGAGCGCCTCGACGGGATGCACGGGCCGTACGTCGCCGTCTCCAACCACTCGAGCCATCTCGACGCCCCGCTGATCATCGGCGCGCTGCCGGGCAAGCTCGGCCGCTACGTCGCCGCCGGTGCCGCGGCCGACTACTTCTTCGACGTGTGGTGGCGCAAGGGCCTGACGGCGCTGTTCTTCAACGCGTTCCCGGTCGACCGCTCGGGCCTGCGCGGCCGACGCGGCCTCGCGACCAGCCTGCTCGACGACGGCGTGCCGCTCCTGCTGTTCCCCGAGGGCACCCGTTCGCGGACCGGCGAGATGGGCAACTTCAAGCCCGGCGCCGCCGCCCTCTGCATCAGCCGTGACGTGCCCTGCCTCCCGATCGCGCTCTACGGCGCGTCCGAGGCGATGCCCTACGGCAAGACCTGGCCGGGCAAGGGCAAGCCGCCCGTCTACGTGAACTTCGGCGAGCCGATGCGGCCCGACGACGGCGAGTCCGTCATGGGCTTCTCCA